>QCRS01000006.1 GCA_003211755.1 Prochlorococcus sp. AG-463-F15
GAAGTTATTACGTCAACAAGGAAGTCAGTGACAATGAGTTCGCCGACCACAAATCCATTAAGGGTTGGGCTTCGCCAAGAGCGAGTTATAACTCCTCAATGCCTAGTGATTTTTGGTGCGAGTGGTGATCTAACTCACAGAAAGCTGATACCAGCTCTTTTTCAACTATTTAAACAACGTAGATTACCAAGTGAATTTGCAATCCTTGGATGTGCTCGACGCCCATGGAGCGATGAAGTATTTCGCAAAAAAATGGAAGGAGCTCTAAAAGAAGAAGCAAAAAAGGACCCTAATGCAACATTTCAATTCCTTCAAACACTTTTTTATGAATCTGTCGACCTTCAAAAATCCGAGGATATCGCCAAACTAAGTGAGAGGTTAGAAGAAATTGACCGAATAAAAGCAACTCATGGGAATAGAACCTTCTATCTTTCCGTATCACCTAATTTCTATGGAAGTGGCTGCAAGGCACTATCAAATTCTGGTTTATTAAGTGACCCCAAGCGAAGCAGATTAGTCATTGAGAAACCCTTTGGGCGTGATTATGGCAGCGCGCAAACTTTGAACCAATTAGTTCAAAATTGTTGTCAAGAGAGTCAGGTTTACAGAATTGATCACTACTTGGGGAAAGAGACAGTCCAGAACATTCTTGTACTTAGATTTGCGAATACCATCTTTGAGCCAATCTGGAATCGGAATTACATTTCAAGTGTTCAAATCACAGCAGCAGAAACAGTTGGAGTTGAAGAGCGAGCTGGTTACTACGAAAGTTCTGGAGCACTTCGAGATATGGTCCAAAATCATCTGACCCAAATGCTGGCAATAACAGCGATGGAGCCTCCTGGACATTTCGACCCAGAAGCAATACGTAATGAAAAAGCAAAGGTACTGCAGGCAGCCCGTCTTGCTGATGAAATAGAGCCTTGGTCCTGTTGCATTAGAGGTCAATATGAGAAAGGAGGGAGCGAGTCTGATCCAATAGCTAGTTACAGAGAAGAGCCTGGAGTTAACCCAAACAGCACCACAGAGACATATGTGGCGATGAAATTGTTCATCGACAATTGGCGCTGGCAGGGAGTACCTTTCTACCTTCGGACTGGAAAGAGACTCGCCAAGAGATTAAGTGAAGTTGTTCTTACATTTCGAGAGGCCCCGGTTCATTTATTCGATGCTGCAGGAGGTAGTCCAACCTCAAATCAACTAATTCTAAGAATTCAACCTGACGAAGGTGCAGAGTTTCGTTTTGAAGTTAAATCCCCAGGATCAGGGATGCGAAGTCGGCCAGTTGAAATGGAGTTCTCATATGAAGAGTCGTTTGGGGAACCTTCTGATGAAGGCTATGTAAGACTTTTGGCTGATGCAATGCTAGGCGACCCAACACTTTTCACCCGTAGTGATGAAGTTGAAGCAGCTTGGAGACTATATACACCACTTTTAGAGCTAATTGAAGACAGCCCTTGGCAGTTACCTATATACCCTTATGAATCAAGAACTTGGGGACCGGCCGAGTCAGATGCTCTCCTCAGCAAAGATGAACTTCTATGGCGACGTCCATAACCACTGTTTACCAAATGTTTGAACTGCAGCAGCCAAATGACTCCTCAACTCACACTTCATACCCCGCTTCAACTACCACCTTCAGAAATTCCAAGTTATTTGGAACAACTCTGGTCTAAACATCAACTAGGAAGCCCAGGTGCAAATACCTTTTGTTTGCTCATATGGCAACCAGCGTGGATTGAACAAGAACTTGTACGCACAGGCAAAATCAAAGGTCCAATAATCGGCAACCAACGCAGAGAGATAGTAGAAGCAGCACGCAAGGTGGTTTTAGAAAATGATTTTCCCCACTGCACTCCGCCTTTAGATGAATGCGTTTCAGCTTCTCTTGCTAAATGTGCTGGACAAGAAGAAGAAGAAGACCTCAGAGGGCAGCATGTTGATGTTTCTATTAGCGCGCTAAATCCAAGACGGCTGATAACACTAGCTCCAACACTTCAAAAAGAACATCCACTTGAGACATTAGTAGCTGCATATTGCCCTCTTCCAGAAGATGGGGATGGGAGTTCTGCCTGCGGGGATGTAGTCGTATTAAGAGGTGACCAAGATTCACTTACTGGCGGACTTGAAATACTAAAGGACCTATTACTAAACGAACTACCATCATGGCTTTGGTGGAATGGCAATCTTGATGAGGCTCCTGAATTACTCCATCAATTAGGGATACCCAAGCGTAGATTAATTATTGATACTGCCCTTGGAAATCCATTGCAGTGTCTTGAGTTGTTAAGAGTGAGAATTTCTTCTGGCCAAGCAGTAAATGATCTCAACTGGTTGCGTCTTAGAAACTGGAGAGAAACGTTGGCAATGGTCTTTGATCCTCCTCAAAGAAGGGATGCACTTCGCCATGTCTCAAGGCTTGATATAGACATAGAAGGGAATCATCCTGTCCAAGGACTGTTACTTGCTGCATGGATTGCCGACAGACTGGATTGGAAGTTAACGGTCGCAAATGCAAAAGAAGGAGAGAATATTGCAGCAGAATTCGAACGCCCTGATGGTGGCATTGTTCAGTTCTGCCTTATACCTTTACCAGTTGGCAACCCAAGTATTCATCCTGGTCAAATTGTAGGGATACGATTGATTTCCAAGCCAATAAGTCGCCTCCAAAAATCAATGTGCGTGATCCTTGCTTCAGAGTCTGGTGAATGTATGAGGCTCGAGGCCGGCGGAATGGCCAGCATGGAACTTTTGGAGGAAGTTGTGCCTATCCAAAACAATTCTGTAGAGATGGATGTCGCACGTCTTCTGAGTAGTAGTCGTGGTAGCACTAGCCCTCTCCTATCTGCTGCTGCCCCAATAGCAGCCAAACTACTGAATTTAGTCCAGGCTGACAGAGAAGACTCTCCTAACCAAAGTTAAAGGCGTCATGGCATGTGTGATTGCAGCTCCGACAAGTGGCAGCGGTAAAACCTTATTAAGTCTTGTTCTTACATCCTGGGCTACACAGAGAAATCTGAAAATACAAACCTTCAAAATTGGGCCTGATTATCTAGACCCTCAGCAACTTACGGCCGTATCTAGAAGGCCATGTCGCAATTTGGACTTAATCCTCTGTGGCTTTAATTGGGTCAAAGAAACCTTCTATGAATTTGGCGGATCTGCTGATCTAACCCTCGTAGAAGGTGTAATGGGTTTATTTGATGGCATAGGGAGCTCAGACAAGGGGAGCACAGCCGCCGTAGCAAGATTCTTGCAATTACCAATAGTGCTTGTAGTTGATGCAAGAGGACAAGCAGCATCACTTGCTGCACTAGTTCGAGGTTTTCGAGATCAAGATCCTCAACTTGAAATAGCAGGTGTAGTGCTTAATCACATAAATACATTGCGCCATAAGGCTTTATTAGAAGATGTACTCACAGGTATTGGGGTAAAAGTGCTTGGATACCTACCTAATAATTCTCAACTTGATTTACCTAGCAGGCATCTTGGTCTTGCACCCGCTCATGAAATTCAAAATCTCGACAAAAGGATTGAATCTTGGGCTGCAATTGCAGAGTCCTATCTCGATCTAACAACCTTCAAGACAATTCTTCAATCTCCTAAAAGAAGTTCCAATAGTCCAATTGTCCAACATATAACAACAGAGAATAGAAGCTTCCACATACCCCCCCCTCCCATTGCAATTGCAGAAGACAAAGCTTTTCACTTTCACTATCCAGAAACAAAAGAACAATTAGAGAAGTTAGGAATACCTTGCATTAGCTGGAGACCTATTGAAGATGAGCCGATTCCTAAACAAGCAAAAGGACTGATAATTCCTGGAGGTTTTCCAGAACAATATGCTGAGCAATTAAGTCATTGTTCTAGAAGCATTGAGCAGCTTAAAAACTTCTTTGGTCAATATCCAATCTATGCCGAATGTGGTGGGATGTTAATGCTTGGTCAAACACTTACAGATCTAAGCGGAAAAATCTATCCAATGGCGGGGTTACTCCCTTTCCATGCAAGGCAAGGTTCTCTTAAAGTTGGCTATCGGAACATGAGCTGCACAAGGAATAGCCTTGTTTCCGGTATAGGTGACCAACTAGTAGGCCATGAATTTCATCGTTGGGAATTAAGAATAAATCAAAGTGAATTAACACACATAAACATAACGGAGAAAGATTCTCAAAGAACTTCACTCAAGCCTCTTTGGGATGTTAAGGGTTGGGGAGTGAAACAAACACAAGAGGGATGGGGCAACAAGATTTTTCATGCAAGTTGGATACATCTACATTGGGCGAGTTCCTCAAAGATTTCGAAGAGATGGCTCGCGGCAATGACACCAGAAGCATCTCAAAAGAAATGAATATTTGGAAATAATAGAAAATGGCTAAAAGCAATTATAAGAAGTTTCAAATAATGGCTGAATTAATAATCAATTAACTATATTTTCCATTTTCAACTGATCTGCCCAAACATTCTGCATTGCTTTTTTCTCTTCTTTACCCACGATCCAAACACCATTCATAGCTCTACTCACCGCCACATAAACTAGTTGTCTGCGCAAAATCAAATCCTTAGGCCAGAAGACATCTGAAGCTACGAAAACATCTCGAAATGTACTCCCTTGGCTGCGGTGAACAGTTAACACTGCTGCCGGTCCAAGAGAAGCAAAAGCATCTCTTACAAGGAAGAATCTACGCCAAAGCAAACGACCATCTTTTTTGTCTGCCGATTTCGCTTGACGGCTTAAAGTTTGCAAGGTTTGATCAAGTATCTTCCTAGGATTTGACCCAACAGGAGGGGCAAGTCGCAAAGAAAGTTCTAATTCATCAGCACGAACATTAACCATTAATGTATCAATTTTTGGAGCATCAAAATCTCCAAGTTCAGCCAATCCAAAACTTGCTAGATCACAACTTTCTGGTGTGACATCTTTAACAAAAAGTTCTCGATTAGAACCAATAACCATATCTGGTTCTTCTCCAGATTCAGCTCCATCAAGAGATGCAGGTGCCATAACCGCAGTTCTACTAATTAAAACTTCTCCAGGTAGGACTGGGTATTGATCAGCCATTTCCCCATGGATAGCTCTACGCACATGCGGGACTAGTCTCTCAAGAGTGCGATTTGTATAACAAAGGATTCGAGCTCCATCAGGATCGTCCTGCTCTGCTGCTGTTTTCAAAGCTGACTTTGCCTTATCCAACCAACTCTTCGCATCCAAAAATGCAGTCAACCCCTGTTCTGTTTTAATCAGAGGCAAGCAGGGTGGCGGGACACAAGGTAGACGACCATCTCGAAGTCGACTTGCCAATTGTAAGACAGGTCCTTGATGCCTTACTACCTCATTCAATTGAGCCTCACATGCTCGCTTCATCGAAAAGACTGGACTTATAGATTCTCCTATTGGTGGTAATTGGGCAGGATCACCTACAAAAACTAGACGAGTTTGAAAAGGATGAGCACATTGAAGAACTATTCCTAAAAGGTTGCTATCAATCATTGAAGACTCATCAATCAGTACTAAACCAAGCTCCTCTAATGCTTTTGTTGTTTGATCTGTTCTCTCGCAGAGCTCAATATCTCCCCTACGTTTCAGCTTCAAACGAAGCAATCTGTGAATCGTGGAAGGATACCAAGTAGGTCTTAGTCCTTCAGTCTGCAAAGAATGACGCAATACTCCAACAGCCTTATGCGTTGGAGCTGCAACAGTCCAACACAAACCATTCATCTCAGCTTTTCTCAAAAGCTTCATAGAGAGGAAGGTCTTTCCACTCCCTGCATATCCGCTTAAAACAAATGGATTATCAAAGTGGTCATCATCTAACCATAAACAAAAAGCTTTAAAAGCTTTTTGTTGGTCAAAAGTTAGCTTCTTAACAGATTCGCCAAGAATATTGTTTTTTGTCACCCAACCATCAAGCCAATTGTTTTGAAAAAATGTAATGGAGAGCCTAGAAAAACAATCCCTGGCAAAGCTACTGCTGGGCCTATAAAGCTCCCAACTAAAACTTCAATTCGAGTATGTCCCAAACTCTCTTTAAGGGGACCTAAAGAAGGTAAAGGCCAATTTTCAGTAGGCAATTCATTCAGCCTTGCGGCAGTTAAGCCAGCAGCTCTTCGAATGCCACTTGCGTCATACATAACAACAAAAGCAACCGTTGCAGCAATAGCAAATCCTGGGTGATCAAAGCCAAGCTCCAACCCTACTCCTGATGCTGTACCAGTAACAAAAGCAGAATGACTGGAGGGCATTCCTCCAGTCTCAAGAAGAACTGAAGGGCGCCACTTTCTGTTCTGAACAACTTCAAATATCAGCTTAGACAATTGAGCAAAGCCACAAGCAAGAAGAGCCCAAGCGAGAACAGCGTTATCGAAAATCTCTATAAGAGAAGAAAAAAAAGAATGAGGAAAGTTCATCTATCTCTGTTTGTTATGTAATCAGCCAATGCCAAAAGGGGCGCGGAATTTTTCTTCCATGGCTCAAGTGCAGCCTTAGCTTCGCGAACCAGATCATTCGCTCGTCTTCGAGACTCATCCAATCCAAGTAACTTGGGGTAAGTAGTTTTATCTGCGACCAAATCTTTTCCAGCAGTTTTTCCAAGTACATCACTACTAGCAGTTACATCAAGAACATCATCAATTATCTGAAAAGCCAAGCCAATTCCCCTTGCATATGTACAAAGAGCCGCAAGGACTTCTTCAGAAGCACCGCCAATCAATGCCCCAGATATGACACAGGCTTTGAGAAGAGCACCTGTT
Organism: Prochlorococcus sp. AG-463-F15; assembly: GCA_003211755.1. Classification (GTDB taxonomy): domain Bacteria; phylum Cyanobacteriota; class Cyanobacteriia; order PCC-6307; family Cyanobiaceae; genus AG-363-K07. Next base: position 6,751 of record QCRS01000006.1, read on the forward strand.
TTGTGAAGATGAATGAATTCCAAAGTTTCTAGATCAACCTCTTTGCCTTCACACTCAAGGTCTACTACTTGTCCACCAACTAGTCCTGGAGCTCCTGCCAATAAAGAAAGCTCTCCAACAACCTTCAATAACCTTTCAACTGGTACACCAGGACTTCGTAAGGCCACCATTTCAAAAGCACGCGTAAGCAAAGCATCTCCTGCAAGTATCGCCACAGCTTCTCCATAAACCTTGTGATTAGTAGGACGGCCACGGCGTAAATCATCGTCATCCATGGCAGGTAAATCGTCATGAATTAAAGACATCGTATGAATCATCTCTAGTGCTACAGCCGTAGGGAGAGCAAGATTTGGGTCACCCTCCACAAACTCACAGGCCGCAAGACAAAGTATTGGGCGTAGCCTTTTTCCCCCAGCGAGGAGCGAGTACCTCATAGCCTCTCGTAATTGCTCAGGTCGCTCTGGACCAAGTGAAGCATCTAAGGCCTCCTCAACACTTTTTCTGTGCTTATTCAGATAACTGGAAAAATCGAAAGATGAAATGTCCACTCCCACCATAAAAAAAATCTACTTGGTCGGATTCTCTCAGGCTTATGAGTTTATGGAAGCAAATCACCAAGGTTGCAGGACAAACCGCAATGCTCTTGCCACCGGTTGACAGTGTTCACTAACAACATTGCCACTGTCATAGGACCGACACCACCGGGCACAGGAGTAATCGCGCTGACAATTGAGGAGACCTCATCAGAACGGACATCTCCACAAAGCCTTGTTCTTGATTTATTGCCGATAGAAGGTCCAGAGGGAAGCCTATGAATACCAACATCAATAACTACAGAATTAGGACGAACATGATCGGCACCAATCAGTTGAGCTTGTCCAGCTGCAACCACTAACACTTCAGCCTGTCTAGTAATGCTTTCAAGGTCTTTAGTAACCGAATGAGTAACAGTCACAGTTGCATTGGCAGCTTGGAGCATTAGAGCCATCGGTTTCCCGACGAGGATGCTGCGACCAATCACTACTGCTCTTTTCCCTTCTAAAGGGATCTCATTGCGAGCCAGCAACGCCATTATTCCTGCAGGGGTACAAGATCGAGGACCTGACTCACCTTTTAACAATTTCCCAAGATTCAAGGGATGCAATCCATCCGCATCCTTATCTGGAGCAATAGTCATCAATAAAGGAGCCTCATCAATCCCTTTAGGTAAAGGCAATTGAAGGAGAATGCCATCGACATTTTCGTTGGAATTTAAAGCTTTAATTGTATTGATTACATCTTCTAAGGAAGTTGTTCCTGGTAAATGCGTTCCAAAGCTTGCTACTCCAATGCGAGCACAAGCTTTTTCTTTATTAGAAACATAAACTCCACTGGCAGGGTCATCCCCTACACGAATCACTGCTAAACCTGGAGGGCGGCCCGCCTTGGCAATCCCAGCTTTTATTTCAAACTGAAGTCGTTTCTCCAGTTCTTCAGCCAGCCTTCTCCCATCAAGCCTTAAAGACATTCCATGAAACTATGCTTACTAAAGCATGCAATGAATTGATAGCTAACGTTATCGTCACGTACTAAATGTTGTGGCCAGAATTCTAAGTTTGAACAACCTTTGGCGCAGCTGGTTGCGCAATGAGTCCCCAAGGCGCTCATTAACTCCTTGGTCTGGGACAGAAAAAGCTGGACTGATAGTAGTTTGTTTTTCTGTAGCTCTAATTTCAAGCGTTCATTTTTTACAAGTTCCAGACCTCAAACCTGGAATGAATGCACCAGTTGATGAAATTGCTCCTCAAGATACAGAAGTTGCCTACAGCGAAACTCAACAGCAAAAAGGTGCTGAAAGAATTCAAGACACAATATTTGTACAGATAATTGATAAGTCAAAATCTGCAATTATCAAAGATTTACTGGAAACAAAACTGGCCAAAATAGAACTATTAGCAAGCAGTAGTGATGCAGACAGAGTCGCACCAGTAAATCTAAACAAGAGTGAAGAGGAATGGCTACTGAAGAGCTCTAAATTAAGTAGAAAAAGATGGAGAGAAGAAGTAGAATTAGCAGCGAATCGAATGCTGAAACAAGGTCTGGTCAATACAATTAGGTTTGAAGAGCTTAGAGAAGCAGCCTCCTTTCAATTAGCAAGTTTAGGTGAAAAAGAAAATCCATCTCGAAGTCTAGGTAGCAAATTGCTTGCCAGGACATTCCATCGAAATACTAATCTCCGTCAAGATCGTTCCCTTCAAGGTCTTCTAGAAGACACCATCACCAAACAGAGTCCTCCTATCAAAGTGAAGGCAGGTGATTACATCATAAGGAAGGGAGAAGAAATAAGCCCTCAGGATTACTTTGTACTAAACCACTTCAATTTGGTTCCTAAAAGCCCAAGAATGATTCCATTTTTGGGGACTTTGATAGAAGCACTTGCAAGTTGTGGTGTGTTGCTTCTCATTATGCGAAGAGAAAAGCCACGCCTTCAGGCAAGACATGGAATACTCGCCTTGGGTTTAATGCTTACAGCTCAAGCCAGCAAAGTCTTTCTAGGAAATGCAATAAGTCCTCTAGCAGTACTTGTCCCTCCAACACTTTTACTCTCTCAAGGTCTTGGCTCGACAAGTGCCCTTACCTGGTTAGCTGTATGCAGTCTTCTATGGCAAATTCCGCCAGAGGGAACGGACGCAAGCAGATTAATGGTTGCTTGTGCTGTTTCTGCAGTAGTTGCTTTTCAAGGAGGCCGCATGCGAAGTAGGGCTCAACTACTTCAAATGGCCTTTTTATTGCCATTTGGAGCTTTGCTAGGGGAATGGTTTTTCCTCCGTGGCAGAGGAGTTCCCAATTCTTCAGACGAACTGGTTTATGAAGCGCTTGTGCTAGGTGGATTATTGATGTTGTCAATTTTGCTGATTCCTATTCTTGAAACCACCTTTGGTCTTATTACTAAAGCGAGATTAATGGAACTAGCTGATCAAGAACGTCCCCTATTACGCAGACTTTCTTCTGAAGCACCTGGTACCTTTGAACACACATTGATGATATGTGGATTAGCAGAAGAAGGTGCTCGAAGCATTGGGGCAGATGTTGACTTAATTCGAACTGGTTCTCTTTACCATGACGTTGGGAAGCTCCATGCTCCTGAATGGTTCATAGAGAATCAAACAGATGAACACAATCCACATGATCAGCTCAATGATCCATATGCCAGTGCAGACATTTTGCAAGCTCATGTTGATGAGGGACTCAAACTAGCTCGACGCCATGGATTACCGCGACCAATAGCGGACTTCATACCAGAACATCAAGGAACTTTAAAAATGGGATATTTTCTTTATCAAGCAAGAGAAAGAGACCCATCCGTACCAGAAAGTCGATTCCGCTATCAAGGGCCTATTCCTAGCTGCCGGGAGACCGCAATCCTTATGCTTGCAGATGGATGCGAAGCTGCTCTTAGATCTCTTGACCCTAAAACTACAGATTCACAAGCATGCTTAACAGTCAGAAGAATTGTTGAGTCTAGACAACTTGATGGTCAACTCAAAGAAAGTAGTCTCACACGCGCCGAAGTCGAAATCGTGATTCGTGCTTTTGTAAATGTCTGGAGAAGAATGCGACATAGAAGAATTCCCTATCCAATTCCAAACACAAGAAGATCATTTACAGCCTAGAAAGTAAATAGACTGATTATTTACTAAAAAAAGATATCTCAGAAATAAATATTATTAATTTAAACTAGTAAAATCAACACCAAGGGGAATCATTTCAAAAGATCTTCCTAAGTTTTTAAAGTCTTACTCCCCTTCTATGGGAAGGCCTACACCAATAAATCAAAGCAAGAAGATTCAAAACGGATATGAAAAATAATAATCCACTTAAGCCAAAAATATCACCCTCTCTAACTAGCCTGACAATTCCATAAGGCAATGTCCCCGAGAGAGTCATTGACAAAGCAACCATTGCCAAGACAACGCCCCATTTTCTCTCAGCGAGTAGTCCTGCAGAGGCAACGATTCCCACTATTGCAGCAGGCCAAGCAAGGCTTATCGCTAAAATAAAATTAACTAAAGGCAAGTCTGGGTTATTAAAAGCAACCAAGCCAATACAAGGAAGAACGCCAATATTTGCCAACAAACCTAACCATGTAAGCATCCAATAACCAGGCACTACTTTTCTCATTAGTGTATTTTCCACTCCTCCTAAGTTAAGCAAACCTTTTAAAAAGAGAAAAGGAGTTAAGCACTTTTTCTAGGAACTGCAATTGACTCACAATCATGTCTCAAGTTTCCGAGGAAAGAAACGCTTTAACACTTGGAACTTTCTCTCGAAATGACTGTTTACGGTCTATTCGAGTATTTACTTTCAAGGTTGTGTAAATGCGAGTGGTTCCTTTCGCGTGAACAACTTCATGACAAGCTCTTACACAAGCAAAAACCTGATCCCACTCCCCTTCTATAGCTGTTCCATTAGGTCCAATTTCGTAATCCAGACCAGTTTGTTCAATAACCTTTTGACACGCAGCCAGATAAGAGGAAAGAGATACACCTACTCCCAAAGGGACTAAACAAAGATCAATACTTACCCACATTGGATTAACTCAATAGTAATTTTTTAACATGTCAAACCTGGCCGCAAACAATTAATCGGGTATCCAATAGTTCTCCAGGAGCCACTGCGAGTCATCACTTCTACTCCAATAGCCCTCTTACCGATAGAGCAATTCAGTCCTTGGCCATTGCACCAATCTTGGGCCGCCCTTGTCGCAGCTTCGATTGATTCATAAGGGGCATCTAAAACAGGGTGAGGACTCCCATCCAAACCAGCCAACCGATAAAGCCTTCGAGGAATAGCCATAAATGTATGTTCGCTTGCTCAACCGTCACTCATATTCTCATGCCCACATGATGCCTGACAAGACAAAAACTACTCATAAATTTCCCTAAAGCAAATCTTTTAAAGACTCGGCAAGGGATCTTCCTTGACAACATCTCGTTGAGGGTGAAGTGAGCAACTGCCTTCTGAGGAGACAAGTCTATTTAAAGCATTTACGTAGGCCTGCGCAGCAGCAACAACGACATCTGTATCAGCTGAATGACCTGAATAAAGCTTGCCGTTACTTCTAAGCCGAATAGTGACTTCACCCATTGCATCTATGCCTTCAGTAACTGATTTAACTGAAAATTCAATCAATTCATTTGGTTCACCAGCGAGTGAATCCAATGCGCTGCATACCGCATCTACAGGCCCAGTGCCAACGGCTGAAGTGGTTTCTTCTTGTCCATCCTTATTCGCAAGTGTAATTGTTGCAGTTGGCCTAAGGGTGCTGCCACAACTAACTTGAACTAATCGCAACTGAAAACTTGATTCTGGTTGCTGAACTTGTTCGCTAACAATCGCCTCAAGATCTCTATCGGTAATATCTCTTTTACGATCAGCTAAATCCTTAAATCGTGCAAAGGCTTCATTAAGGTCCTCCCTATTAAGATCATATCCAAGGTCTTCTAATCTTGCCCTTACAGCACTTCTTCCGCTGAGTTTCCCTAGAGAGATTCTGTTGTCTGTTAAACCCACTGTACGAGCATTAATAATTTCATAAGTAAGGCGATTTTTCAGAACACCATCTTGATGGATCCCTGACTCGTGAGCGAAAGCATTTGTACCAACAATTGCCTTATTGGGCTGTACAACCATCCCAGTAAGATTTGATACCAATCTAGAAGTTTTAGTTATTTCTTCTGTTCGAACAGCAGTAAGTGGTGTTGGACTCTCAGAATCCCTACCGAAGAACGGATTAAAATATCTCCGCCTGACATGTAATGCCATAACTAATTCTTCTAAAGCAGCATTTCCAGCTCTTTCACCTATGCCATTGATAGTGCATTCAAGTTGCCTCGCACCGTTTTTTACAGCCTCAAGAAAATTAGCAACGGCCAAACCTAAGTCGTTATGACCATGAACAGACAAAATGGCCTCATTAATATTAGGCACATTTGTATTTATTCCAGCAATTAATTCTCCAAACTCAGAAGGTGTTGTATATCCAACAGTGTCAGGGATATTGATTGTTCCTGCACCAGAAGCTATTGCCAGCTTTATGACCTCGTAGAGGAATTCAGGGTCACTTCTAGCAGCATCCTCACAAGAGAATTCAACATCATCTACTAAAGAACGAGCATATGTAACCATTTCAGGAACAATTTCCAAGACCTCACTACGCGACTTGCGAAGCTTGTGCTCAAGGTGAATATCGCTAGTAGCGATGAAGGTATGAATACGTCTTCTAGGGGCTGGAGATACAGCATCAAAGCAGGCCTTTATATCAGCCCTCGAAGCCCTGGCAAGCCCACAAATAATCGGCCCCTCTTCACCTCCTACTTGCTCTGCGATCCTTTGAACCGCAGCAAAGTCTCCTGGACTAGCGAAAGGAAATCCTGCTTCAATTACATCTACACCCAGCCTTGCTAGCTGTTGGGCTATTGCGAGCTTCTCTTCCAAGTTAAGACTTGCACCTGGAGACTGCTCCCCATCCCTTAGAGTCGTATCGAAAATCAAAACTCGGCCTGGATCCTTGGCCATAACTACTTCCTTAGAGCAATTGGTCTCAACGACTTTTTATTAATATAGTCAATTTTCAATTAGACTATATTAATAAATTGTAGAGTCTAAGATAAAGCAATTTATTGATGCTTTTTGGTAATAATTAATAATCTATTTTGCACCTTTAATGGTTATCAATACTTGCCAGGGAATAAATCATTTAAGTCCAAGTCCAATCAAAGCTCTTTCATGGCCAGTGTCAGATCAACATACAAAGAATATGATTGATGCAAAATCCTTCAATTTTTTGTTCCCAACCAGTTCAAATTGAAGTAGAAGCGCTGTTAGGGAACAAAACATTCTAAATTTGATTAACTGGTGATCTGAATTTGGCCAAAGGCGAACTAGCCCTGGTTCTGCACGCTCACCTTCCTTACGTGAGGTCAAAGAATCCAGGTTCATTGGAAGAAGACTGGTTTTTCCAAGCACTCATGGAGTGTTATCTACCTTTACTACAAACCCTTGAAGTCGCATCATCTACAAAAGGGCAACGACCAAAAATAACTATTGGGTTGTCTCCCACACTCTTATCTCTTCTGCAAGACAAGGATCTAAAAAAGCGCTTCCCAGGCTGGCTATCAGTCAGGGTGGATTTATTAAACGATATTCCCAGAAATCAACAGAATGCTGCAAAACATCTGGAAAAAAAAATAAAAAGTCAATTAACTCAATGGAATAATTGCAATGGTGATCTAATAAGTCGTTTCGCAGCTCTCCAAAATTCAGAGACTGTCGATCTCCTGACATGTGCGGCCACTCATGGCTACCTACCACTACTTCGTGACAAACCTGAGGCTGTAATTGGTCAATTAAAAACAGCAGTAAAAGAACACCATCGATTATTTGGTGTTGATCCATTAGGGATATGGCTACCTGAATGTGCCTACTACGAAGGACTTGACAAATTAATGGTCAATGCAGGACTTCGCTATGCAGTCTTAGATGGACATGGTCTACTTCATGCCAGTCCAAGGCCTAGGTATGGCCTATATGCTCCAATATGCAGCAAAGGTGGAGTAGCATTTTTCGGAAGAGATAGTGAAGCCACACTCCCCGTCTGGTCAGCAAGAGATGGGTACCCAGGAAATGCAGATTATCGTGAATTCCATAGAGATATTGGTTGGGACCTACCATCTGAGAAGCTTCTCAGCATTGGGTTAAAAGAACCCAGACCCTTGGGACTGAAGCTACATAAAGTCACTGGTAAAAACACAGCTCTAGATAAAAAGGCAATTTATGAGCCAAAGTTGGCCACTAAACGCATAAAAGAACATGCGAAAGATTATCTAAGAGGGCGCAAAATCCAATTAGAAAAACTTGAAGCAGAAATGGGAGTAAAGCCTTTACTCGTAGCTCCATTTGATGCAGAGCTTTTTGGACATTGGTGGTATGAAGGACCTTCTTTTTTAGCCGAGGTGTTCCTACAAGCAAGCACCGAAGAAATAAATTTTACGAGGCTAAAAGATGTTCTTAATACAACCTCACGGATACAACTTTGCGACCCATGTCCTTCTAGTTGGGGAAAAGGGGGATACCACGACTACTGGCTAAATGAGAGCAATGCATGGATAGTGCCCGAATGGAGCAAAGCTGCAAATGCCATGATTAAATATTGCAGCAACATGGAAATTAAAAGCCACAACACAAAATTACTTTCACAAGCAGCAAGAGAGCTTCTTTTATCACAATCATCAGACTGGAGCTTTATCCTTCGAGCGGGAACAACAACAGAACTTGCTAAAGAAAGAATTCATCGTCATCTGAATCGCTTCTGGACATTGATAGATTTTCTTGATAAGGAAGAAGACATTACGAAAGAAACTCTGAATAATCTTGAGAATGAAGATTGCCTTTTCCCATTAATCGACATCAAAGATTGGTCTAGGTTTGATCCTTAGATTTAGAGGCGCCAAGAACCATCCCAATCCTTACTTTCCAATTAGACATTGCAAAAAGCCGCAACATAACAAGCACTAGTCGAGACAAGGGAAGTGTATTTGCTAAAAAGCCTGACCAATCTTCCCTAGGCAATCTAAAAAAAGTAGCGAAGAAATTGCGTAAGCGAGATTCATCAAAACTCATTAATCGCTCCAAACCAAATTGATATAAGCGATGACGTTGAACTAACTCAGGAGTCCAAAGAACCTGCCAACCTTTCTTAGCTAAAGCTTCTGAATCTAAAGCAGGCTCAATAGCTATTGCCTTTGCTAACTGCTTAGCCAAAGTTGGTGCCCTACGTAGCAAAGCCCCGACCATATAACCTGACGCTGGGTGCACCATACTTGCAGATCCTCCAAAGGCTAATAAGGACTGATTACGATCTGGCAAGGGCAAATTCATAGGGAATAAACAATGTTCTTCATGCAGAACTTCTTTAACTTGAATTCCTCGATTAGACAAACGGGCATATAAACGTCTCCTAAGGTTGTTCCAAGAAAGTGGAGGGGCGCATGCAAGGGAAGTTTCCTCAACAAAAAACACCCCTTTCCCGAAATCCATCGCATATAAGAAAGAGGGAGGCTCTTCTAATTCAGAATCGGAAAGGTGATCAGGACGAAAATCCATCAATACAAACTGACCATTTTCAACCGGAGGAGAGGTAAACCGTCCAACTACTCCATATGCAGCCTGCTGAGCTACTGGGCCATGATTGGGCCTACGTATAAAAGTGCTTTTATGACCAATAGCATCAATAACAACCCTTGCCCGGTAAACATTCCCAGAGGTGCAAACAACTTCAGTCTTTGAGCCCAAAAACCGTATTTTTTTTGCAGTCTCAATTAACCAACTAACATCTCCACATCTCAAAAGCAATGCCCCTTGTAATGCTTCCTGGTCAAAAAGTCCATAATCGAATTGATGTTGAACTGGAGCTAAACCTTCTATATCAACTCCATTGCCGAAATAACTAACCGTATTCGACCAACGATGTCCCAATAATGAGGCCATTCCTAAAGACTCGACCTCCTCTGCCCAAATCCCATAAGTGTTAGGCCAGGGCTGATTTGGAGCATGTGCAGCTAGAGCTTTAACTGTCAACCCTTGCTCAACCAACTCAGCAACAATACAAAGAGCAGCCGGGCCGGCTCCCATAACAAGGACATCGGCACAGTTGGTCAATTTTAAAGAGGAGAGACTTCATTAACTCCAGAAGTATCACTGGAGCTTTCATTGTTAACTTGATTTTCTTGCTCATCATTTTCCGGTGGCACCAAAACCACTTTTGAAAGGTGATCTCCTGAATCAAGTCGCTGAAGCCTAACCCCTGTAGCAGCACGGGACTGTTGAGGGATTTTGTCCGCACTTGTTCGCACAATTACTCCCCGCTCAGTAACAAGCAAAAGTTCTTCTCCATGTCCCAATACCCTCAATCCAACCAACTCATCCCCATCCCGCCTGAACTTCATCGCACGCAAACCCATACCTGCCCGCTTTTGTAAGCGGAACTGAGTAACAGGAACCCTCTTACCCAAGCCAGTTGCAGAAGCCACTAAAACCCAAGGACCTTCAGTTGTAGTGGAAGTATCTGAGCCATCTTCTACGTCTTCTTCAGAGCTAGTTGCGACCTGGTCAGCCAACTCTTTAGGCAACACATCCATGCTTACTAATGAATCGCCATTACGCAAATTCATTGATCGAACTCCTCTAGCCGTTCTCCCTAAGGGTCTCAATTCGTTGTCATTTATACGGAAGTGAATTGTCATGCCAGTCTTTGAAGCAATCAAAACACTGTCACCAGAAACAGCCAACCTCACCCAAGTAAGAGCATCTCCTTCTTCTAAGCCAATAGCAATTAATCCATTAGAGCGGATTTTGCTAAAAGCCGATACTGAAGTGCGTTTGATAAAGCCACCCTTAGTAAGCATCAACAAATGTGATTCATCATCAAAAGAAGAAACAGATAGCAATGATGTAATTGCTTCTTCACGCGGAATTGGCAGTAGTTGTACAACAGGTGTTCCTTTTGCTGCACGGCTACATTGAGGAACACGATAAGTAGGTAATGCGTAAGCAACTCCTCTATCACTAAAAAGAAGGAGAGTGTCATGGTCATTGCAACTAATGAAAAGCTTTACCTCTTCTTCCCCTTGACTTCTAGTGCCTGCCTTACCTCGAGTACCGCGACTAGTTGAATCAAACTCACTAACAGGCATTCTCTTTAGATAACCAGTTGCAGTAAGCAATACAACTGATCTTTCATTAGCAATTAGATCTATGTCTTCAAGACCACCCCCCAAATCAAGGATTTTGGTGCGTCTAGGAGTCGCATATCTTTCTCTCAATTTTGACAACTCATTAGTAATAATTTCAAGAACTCTGTCTCGACGTCCTAGAATATCTTTAAAGTCTGCAATTTTAGAAATAAGATCTTCATGTTCAAGTCTAATTTTATCTGCTTCTAATGCTGTCAGACGCCTTAATTGCATCTGTAAAATTGCATCTGCCTGAACACTAGTTAGACCATGTAGTTCTTGTAATTGCTTCTTTGCAGTTGCAGAGTCAGAAGCAGCACGAATTAAGGCAATAATTGGATCTAGTTGATCTAATGCTAATAACAATCCCAAAAGGATATGGTCACGTTCTTCTGCTTTCCTCAACAAGTAACGCGTACGTTTTTCAATAGTTTCAATCCTAAAGTCTAAAAAGACTTGCAAGGTTCTCCGCAAAGTAAGAAGAACAGGCTCGCCTTTTACAAGGGCAAGCATGTTGGCACTAAAGTTACTTTGTAATGGAGTAAGTTTAAAAAGATTATTCAAAACAACTTGAGGGTAAGCATCACGTCTTAATTCAACAACTACACGCATTCCATCACGATCACTTTCATCTCTAATATCTGAAATTCCTTCCAACTTCTTATCATTTACCATATCAGCAATGCGTTCAATGAGTGCTGCTTTATTTGTTTGATAAGGCAATTGAGTAATTACTACAGCATCTCTATCAGGGCGCCCTGGGGACTCAATGTTCTCGATTTCCGCCACGCCTCGCATGGTGACAGAACCTCTCCCTGAAAGGTATGTCTCACGAATGCCATTGCGTCCCAGTATTTGCCCACCTGTTGGGAAGTCCGGACCAGTAATTATGTTCATTAAATCTTGATCACTTAAATCTGAATTAGTAATCAACGCTTTAAGCCCATCTATTAACTCCCCCAAATTGTGCGGAGGAATATTGGTAGCCATTCCAACAGCAATCCCTGAGGAACCATTCAGTAACAACTGTGGAATACGAGCTGGCAATACCGTGGGTTCTTGTTGAGACCCGTCAAAATTGTCGGAGAAATCAACTGTCTCTGCCTCAATATCCTCAAGCAAACTGTCTTGAGTAAGGGACTGAAGCCTCGATTCGGTATATCTCATAGCGGCCGGAGGATCATTATCTACCGAGCCAAAATTTCCATGGCCATCAATTAATGGCATTCGCATTGAAAAGTCCTGGGCCATTCGAACCAGGGCGTCATAAACAGCTGTGTCACCATGTGGGTGATATTTACCAAGAACTTCACCTACAACACGAGCGCACTTTCTATAAGGCCTATCACTGGTTAAGCCCAATTCATACATTGCATAGAGAATCCGCCTATGAACTGGCTTAAGACCATCTCTTGCATCTGGCAAAGCACGACCAACAATCACACTCATTGCGTACTCCAAGTAGGAGCGCGACATTTCATTGCGAAGGTCTGTCTGAATGATCCGATCGTCGGACTCGCCGGGAGCGCCGCTTCCAGGTCCCACAGGATCAGCCATATAAGAGCTACTTACCAGTCATTAGGTTATCTCGGTATCAGTTGAGTTGTTGAAAGAAACAAAGAAAACATTGCCTTAGTTTCCCAATGGGGGAGCCATTTGAAAACCTTAAAAGCCTCTTGAAATTAAGGAATAGGATTTACTGGGTGCTTAAGTCCTATCCAGAGATCAATGCAGAATGAGCTCTATAAGCTTCGATCACAGAAACCAAAGCTTGTGAAACCAACGGGAATAGGCTCCCTAAGCAATCAAAGGCTCCTAAAATTTCCGACAGCTCGAAGCAAAAACCGACCAATCAGAACTTCCTGGAGGTTTAGAGCCTTCGAGAGAGATCTCATCAAACTTTTAATTCTCAAAATCACCTAAGTCTTCAATTTCTGACAAACCAGACCCAATAGGCCCTATGGAGAACCCCCCTTTAAACGTTCAGAGATCAAATATCTCTGAAAAAGTCAATTCAAGCCTCAAAGTCGAAAGTGACTGGAAGACGTTCCTAAACAAAATCAGAGGGTGGATAGGTTTAGAAAATGTTTATTCAGGTAAATTCAATCATTTTGTAAATCCTTCACTACTGATTATTGGCATAGCTTCTCTTCTGATTTTGCTTAAGGCTTATACAAATATTCTGAATACTATTGAGGAAATCCCTTTTGCTCCAAGTCTGTTCGAAGTTATCGGGACACTGTGGTTGATAAGGTTCTCAACAACTCGTTTACTACGAAAACAAGACCGGCAACAATTCAGAGCCGAGATGACAAACCGTTGGAGAATTTTCTTAGGTCAAGAAGAAACCACTTACTAGTTTCATCCTCTAATCACAACAAAAGTGGCTTTTAGCGTTCTAGTTGGTAGCTTGGCCAAACTTTCTTAAGGTCTACGGTGAATGTTCAGCTAGGACGAAACAAAGTTGTTCGTCGGGCCTATGGCATCGACGAAATCGCCCTTGTTCCAGGGGGGCGCACTGTGGACCCAGAAATCACTGACACCAGCTTGAATATTGGAGGAATTGATTTAGAGATACCAATAATTGCAAGTGCAATGGATGGTGTCGTAGATGTTGAAATTGCTGTAGCACTCTCAAAACTTGGTTCTCTGGGCGTGTTGAATCTGGAAGGGGTCCAAACCCGCTATGAAGATCCATTACCTTTACTAAGAAAAATCGCTTCAACCGATAAAGACGAATTCGTACCTTTAATGCAGGAGATTTATAGCCAGCCAATTAAAGAAGAACTGATAACAAGACGAATAGAAGAAATTAAGTCTCGTGGAGGAATTGCAGCTGTTAGTGGGACCCCTATAGCAGCAATTAATTTCAGAGAGGCAATAGCAAAAGCTGGGGCAGATATTTTCTTCGTCCAAGCAACGGTTGTATCAACCGAACACATTGGCCCCTCAAGCAGGGTGAAGCTTGATTTGAATGAACTTTGCGAAGAGATGGAGATCCCAGTTGTAATTGGCAATTGTGTGACGTATGAAGTAGCCCTCCAATTAATGCGTGCAGGTGCCGCAGGAATCATGGTTGGCATAGGCCCAGGGGCAGCATGTACTTCTAGAGGGGTATTAGGTGTTGGGGTCCCTCAAGCAACTGCAGTAGCCGACTGTGCAGCGGCTCGTGATGATTTCGAAAAAGAAACGGGAGCATATGTCCCAATAATTGCGGATGGAGGGATTGTGACCGGGGGAGATATTTGCAAATGCATAGCTTGTGGTGCTGACGCAGTAATGATTGGATCACCAATAGCAAGAGCAAAAGAAGCACCTGGCAGAGGATTTCACTGGGGTATGGCCACACCAAGTCCAATACTGCCTAGAGGTACAAGGATCAAAGTAGGTTCTACTGGAAGCCTTGAAAGAATTCTCAGAGGTCCTGCTTTATTGGACGATGGAACACACAATCTTCTAGGGGCAATCAAAACCTCAATGGGGACGCTTGGCGCACGTACTATCAAAGAAATGCAGCAAGTTGAGGTAGTTGTAGCTCCATCTCTTCTTACCGAAGGCAAGGTTTATCAAAAGGCGCAACAACTAGGTATGGGTAAATAGTTTTTTGGCTAAGTAGTCCAAGGGAACTGACTTGCAGAAGTTACAAGCAGTATTATCAAGATGTGGGGGCTTAGGCCCACACACTCCTCACACCACCTGCCCGAAGCACTCGGGCTTTTTGTCTTCTTTCTTACGCGACCGTCACAGTTCACACAACATAAGGGCACTAAAGCCTTTACTCATCAAGGACTGTTGCTAAATTCCCAGGATATAGAGGTCTGTAAAGGAATGTCCAGCGCAGCTGCAGTAACTGATTCATCTTTTGAACAGGAAGTCCTACATAGTGACGTCCCTGTACTAGTTGACTTCTGGGCTCCTTGGTGCGGACCATGCAGGATGGTTGCTCCAATTGTCGAAGAGATTTCGAAAGAATTTGAGGGAAAGATCAAGGTCTTTAAACTCAATACCGATGAGAATCCAAATGTCGCTAGCCAATACGGCATTCGGAGCATCCCTACCTTGATGGTTTTTAAAGGGGGACAAAAGGTAGATACTGTAGTTGGTGCAGTTCCAAAAGCCACCCTTTCAGGAACCATATCCAAGTATCTCTAATCTCAATTCAAAGAAGCTCTTGGTACATACGAAAAGCAATTTTCGAAAGTACAAAGTTCTTACTGAACCAGATTGCGAGCTAACCAAGTGACATACCGTATTGGCCTTATTGATTACGGCATGGGCAACCTGTACTCGGTGCAGAAGGCTTTTGATCGACTAGGTCAATCCTTGAAAATCGTTCGCAATCCAAATGATCTTCTAGAGGTTGAAGCATTAGTACTCCCAGGCGTTGGTTCTTTTGACCCCGCAATGGAACAACTCAATCAAACAGAATTAATTCCCTACTTAAAACTATGGGGGAGTAAAAATAAACCCCTTCTAGGAATTTGCCTGGGCTTGCAATTACTTTTCGACTCAAGTGACGAGGGTTCTAAAGCGGGCCTCTGTCTCTTAAAAGGACATATTCAGAAATTACCAGTCAACCAAGGAGAAAGGATCCCTCATATGGGCTGGTCTCTTATCGAAAAGACAAACAATTCTCCATTATTAAATACAAATGATAAAAATAATTGGATGTATTTTGTACATTCATACTGTGCAATCCCTGCAGAAAAATCAGATTTAGCTGCAACAACAAAATTTGGCGAAAGCAAAATTGCTGCAATTGTTTGGAGAGGCAGAATTGGGGCCTGTCAATTTCACCCTGAGAAGTCGTCAAAAGCCGGACAAGCAATGCTTAAACGTTGGGTTGCCTGGCTTAAGGATGGCGCCCCATCTTTACGGTGAAAAGTCAGCTAAGGCTCTCTGGAGGACGCAAGATCCTTAGTCCTCAAGGTATTGGGACAAGGCCCACTTCAGGAAGAGTAAGAGAAGCTGTAATGAACTTAATTAGCAGAAGAATTAAAGGCTCAAATTGGCTTGACCTATGTAGCGGAAGCGGAATCATGAGTTGCGAAGCTCTTCAAAGAGGTGCAAGAAGGGTCCTGGCAGTAGAGAAAAACAAGAAAACAGCTAAGTTATGTAAAGCAAATTTGATGTCAATCGCCTCAGACCTAAGTCATAAAAACTTTGTAGAGGTTATTTGTTGTGAAGTAATTAGCGCTTTAAACAAAGGATGTGAGAATTATCCAACCGGCTTAGATCAAGGCTCTCGCTTCGATTTGGTATATTTCGATCCACCTTATGGATCAACCTTTTATTCAATAGCTTTGGAAAAGCTTATTGAAGGACGTTGGCTTAAGAAAAACTCTCTAGTGATTTGTGAGTATTCCTCTTCAACTGGACTTGATACTCCACATCCGTGGATTGAGGAAGATCGAAGAATTTACGGGAGTAGCGCCTTATTGCTAATTAGCCCCCCATAGAATCACTCCGACGGTACTGGTTCCAAGCTGCAACAAGCAAACCAACGATAGTAATAGGGACCAATCCCAAAACTATTCCAAGAAGAAGTGGTTCAATCATTTGCTAGCGCTAGGTAAAACTATTAAGCACAATTGTTTCATGAGCGAGCAGTTCCTGTGGAGGATCAGTCATCAAGTGCTGTCAGTCAAAAAGAAAATAGCACCAAGCTAGGTAGATCCATATTGATTTTTATGGGGATAGCTTCCATAGTCGTTATGTTGTGGTTATTTGTTTCTTTTAAGAATGACCCATACATCAACGCAACACTGAACCTCCAAGGATCTTCGAAAGAAGGCGAAAGACTTTTTCGTGTGAACTGTGTAGGTTGTCATGGAATCTCCGCAAAAGGCTTGTTAGGACCTGATCTACATGAAGTTAGTTATCGCCTAAGCGAAAAGAAAATAATCAACCAAATAATGCAAGGCAGGACACCACCAATGCCAAGCTTCCAAATGGAGCCTAAGAAAATGGCTGATTTATTGGCTTATCTCAAGTCTCTTAAATAAAAGTGGAGGTCATAAGGCAGGAAACGAACGTAATACTTGTTGAACCTTCAGGTCCTTTGAATATTGGAAGTGTGGCTAGACTTTGTGAGAATTTTGGAGTTAAAGAACTTCGACTAGTAGCCCCTCGTTGCGACCCTAATGATGATGAAGCCAGAAAAATGGCTGTCAAAGGCAAAAGATTTCTCGAAAAAGCTAAAACATATTCATATCTTCTAGATGCAATAGCAGATTGTCGTCGAATAATTGCAACAGCAGGAAGAATTGAGCATGGAGAAATCCCTTTATGTGATCCTGACGAAGCTATTAATTGGTTGTTAGAAACTTCTAATCTATCTCCTATTGCTTTGGTCTTTGGGAGAGAAGACCGAGGACTTACTAATCAGGAGCTTCTTCTTGCTCACAAAGTAATCACTCTAAACAAATCAGCAGATTATCCATCTCTAAATCTTTCACATGCAGTTTCTATTGTTTTACATGAATTGGATAAATATAAGCAACAAGGATCTCCTTCCAAGAAGAAGCAAATTGCAGAGCTTGCATCTGCGAAACAAGTTAATAGCTGTCTCAAAGATGCAGAAGCCCTTTTTCTGGAAATTGGTTTCTTATATGAACACACGGCTCAATCTCGTATGAGCAAGATCAAAGCATTACTTCAAAGGGCAGAGGTTAGACCAGAGGAAGTTTCATTAATTAGGGGTGTTTTGCGACAGATGCGATGGGCTATCGACAATCAAAACTCCTAATCTCAACCTAGAACAAGTCCTCTAAATCACTTGAAAAGGAATCGCTCATCGCGTTTCAACTCAAAATTGACTCGCCCCTTAAGACTTCTCACGCATTTAGCCTTAATGGGAATAGGGTTTGGAGTCTTAGTGGGTTCATTACTGGAGACTGTTGCCCTTCAAGAAAAAAATGGCCATTTGAATCTGCCAAGTTGGCTTTCATTCAAAGGAAGACCCTTTCAATCAAATTTCAGCTCCAAATCCAATAACTTTAAGAGGAAAGAAACGATTGATTTTAATCAGAATATAATCTTCAAAGGTAAGGAAATCATCGCTTTAAGTCAACGATGGAAAGAGCTTGCCAACAAAGAAAGAGATTTAAAAGTTAGCGGCTTTCTTCTTTGTCTTGACGATAAAAGATTTGCACAATTAGAACCAAATGCAACTCTTCCTGCCGCAAGTGCCATAAAAATACCCATCCTGCTAACAACACTCAAATTAGTTGATTTAGGACAGTTGGAGTGGAATGAAGCATTGCAATTGAACAAGGAGGCAATAGGAGGTGGCGCAGGTTGGATGGCATATCAACCACTAGGTAAAAGTTTTCCTGTCCATGAAATCGCAACTGAGATGATCCGGGTTAGTGATAACACAGCGACAAATCTTCTAATTCAAAGAATCGGAGGAATACAAATCCTCAATGCTCATTTTAAAAGCTTTGGACTGCCATCAACTGTGATGAAAAATCTCCTACCAGATCTGAAAGGGACTAATACAACCACTGCCAAAGATTTAGCTCACACAATTGCAATTGTCGATACTGGCAAGGTTCTAAGTCCACGTACTCGAGATTTGTTCCGGGAAGTTATGGGTACTTCAAAAACCAATCGGCTTCTGCCTGGTGGATTTTTAAGAGGCTTAGGTAGTGAGATAGAAAACATTGACGACAATCTCCAAATCAAAGGGTATCGGATCTACAACAAAACAGGAGACATCGGGATTACATATGCAGATGCTGGGCTAATCCAAATGCCTGACAACACTAGAGCCGTAGCGGGTTTTATTGTCAAAGGTCCTTTTAATGACCCTCGCTCATCAGAACTTATTAGGAAAATGGCGGCAGCCATGGTTCCTGAACTAAAGCCAAAGAATCTTTCCAACTGAGGGATTGACAATCCCCGAAAGGATCCTCATCTGAGCTTTCCCTTAATTAACTTTCAAAGGCAGTTACTTCATTCCATTACGACAATGAAGTCATATCGGTTTATGACTGTTGTTGAATACTGTCCAAATAAAGACAAATTCACGATCTACCAGGTCCATCAACAAAAATAATAATCATTCATCAGAAATCTGAAAACGTTTTCTATAACATCGATTGTGCTGGTTTTAGGTGATCTAATAAACCGTAGTAATGCCAAAAAAGAAATTGCGATTCAATATGCAATCTCATAAGGTTGACAAAGTAAACAACTTTTGGGGATGGATCAAAAACCTCTTCCTATGAAACAATCCAAAACAACATCTAAATTCAGCTCGTGAGTTCACCCAGGAAGCGCAGGGTCTTCCCCTTCACTGCAGTGATTGGTCAGGAAGAGATGAAACTAGCTCTCCTGCTTAATGTCATTGACCCACGTATTGGGGGGGTGATGATTATGGGAGATCGAGGCACCGGAAAATCAACAACCATACGTGCACTTGCAGATTTACTGCCAGGAATTGATGTGGTTGCTGGGGATCCATACAACAGCTCACCAAACGACCCAGATCTTCAAAGCAGTGAAGTTCGACAGCTTGTAGAAGATGGTGCAGCCCCCTCTATTGAACAACGACAAGTCCCTATGGTGGATCTACCTCTAGGTGCAACTGAAGATCGTCTTTGCGGAACTATCGACATCGAGAAAGCCTTAAGTGATGGTGTAAGAGCGTTTGAGCCTGGATTATTAGCAAAGGCAAACCGAGGTTTGTTATACGTAGACGAAGTAAACCTTTTAGATGATCATCTTGTTGATGTGCTTCTTGATTCTGCTGCTTCAGGCTGGAATACTGTTGAACGAGAAGGTATATCAGTAAGACATCCAGCAAGGTTTGTACTTATTGGTTCCGGCAACCCAGAAGAAGGGGAACTCCGACCACAATTACTAGATCGCTTTGGCATGAGTGTTGAAGTTCGCACTGTTAGAGAGGCAGAGTTAAGAGTGCAGGTCGTTGATCAACGTACTGCATTTGATAGTGACCCAGATTCATTCTCTACAGCGAAGCAAGTTGACCAGGACTCTCTTCAAAAGAAAGTAATAGATGCTCAACAACTACTGAATGAAGTAAAAATAGATGACGATCTCAGGCTTAGCATCTCAGCAGTATGTGGTGAGCTTGATGTAGATGGTTTGCGTGGAGATATCGTTACAAATAGGGCAGCCAGAGCCCTTGCTGCCTTTGAAGGTCGTAGAGAAGTATCAGAAGAAGATGTCGCTAGAGTTGTTTCATGCTCACTAAGGCATAGGCTTCGAAAAGACCCATTAGAACAAGTTGATTCAGGAGATAGAGTAATTAAAGCGTTTTGCAAAATCTTTGAGCGCAACGAGAGCAATGATGTCTCTGGGTTCGAACTTTCATTAGCGGAGTAATTTATTGCGCATACTTGGAATTGATCCAGGCCTTGCGAGGGTTGGTTATGGAGTCATTGATGCAAGTAGCAGGCAAAGGATAATGCTGGATTGCGGAATTATCCGTACTGATTCCAATCAAAAAGAAGGGGACCGAATGGTAGAAATTGCTCGAGATTTACGTCTATTAATTAGAAAATGGAACCCTAATCTGGCTGTTGTTGAGAAATTCTTTTTCTATCGCTCTAGCACAACTATTAGTGTCGTACAAGCTCGAGGAGTATTAATAATGACTCTTGCCAGATTCCATGTCCCAATTTTAGAATTTCCCCCAATGCAAATCAAACTTGCTATAGCTGGATCAGGGCATGCAAATAAAGATGATGTTTTAAATGGAGTTATGCGTGAACTTAATCTTGTAGATCCACCTCGTCCTGATGACGCTGCTGATGCACTAGCAATAGCACTAACTGGATGGTACCAGCAATAAAGTCTCTAAGTAAACTAATCTGTGCGCATCTTTTATTCTCAGACCAAGGCAAATGATTGACAATAATTCAAAAGAAACCCAACGAAGTAATTACAAGGTAATAAGGAATAAAGTACTCCCTCAAGTAGAGAATTTAATTATAGAAAAAGTTACCGAAAGAATACAAATATTTTTAACTACTCATAAACAAAAGGGTTTTTTAGGTATTTATTGGCCGTTGCATGGTGAGGTGGACCTACGAGGTCTAAAAGTAAATTTAACGATTCCAATTGCCTTGCCAGCAAGCAGAGAGAAAGGCCTTATGACCTACCACCCATGGACAGATAGCCAATTAAGAAAAGATTTCTATGGAATACCAGCACCACTAGATGAACCAATACTAAAGCCTCAAGATATGAGCTTATTACTTGTCCCAGCAATAGCTATTGATCAGCATGGATATCGACTTGGCTATGGAGGTGGTTTTTTTGATCGTTTAAGGGCAAAGAAAGATTGGCGTTCAATTCCTGCACTCGTTATTTTACCTAAAGCCTGCGTTTCAAAAGAACCTTTACCTAAGAATTCATGGGATATTCCTTTTGATGGCTGGATAAATGAAGAGGGAAATTTTCGGCGAATTAATACAGCTTGATTGAGTTCTTAGTCCTGAGATCAAATCCAACAAAAAACTGGAAGGTTTGCATTACTAGTTAGGCTGCACTGGGAGAGTTTTCAGAGTCTTAATTTTTCATGGATGAGTCCTCTGCTGTCAGTTGCATTCAAGACCACGGCAGTGAGGCTCTAAATGAAATGATCAAAAAGTTAAAGGCCACTTCTGACTCAAGGAGGCGATATGAATACGTGCTTTGGCTTGCGAAAAAGTTACCTCATCTCCCAGAGGAAATGAGAACAGAGTCTCTCAAAGTCAAAGGATGCGTGTCTCAAGTCTTTGTCCTTGGTGAACTTCTTGAAGGACGACTGCAATGGCAGGGATACTCTGATGCACTAATTACAAAAGGCTTGCTTGCTTTCTTGATTAATGGGCTAAATAATCTCACTCCAGCAGAGGTTGTTGCTATCAGTCCAAACTTTATTGCCGAGACAGGACTTCAAGGAAGCCTTACCCCATCAAGAGCAAATGGTTTCCTTAATATCTTCCTAAATATGCAAGCACAGGCGAAAGTTCATACCATCAATAACTAGAAAGTTCTCCACCACTTCATAGAGTCAGTTAAGAAACAAACGCGAACGGACAGATTAAAAATGAGGAAGAGTATTGGAGTAGGTCTCCTAGGACTCGGAACAGTGGGCACAGGAGTTGCAAATATCATCCAGACCCCTGAAGGGCGGAATCCTTTGGTAGGTGGAATTAAATTGGTTCGAGTAGCAGTTAGGGATCTAAAACGTCCCAGAGGCGCCTCAATATCGCCAGACTTATTAACAAATGACCCCAACAAAGTTGTTGATGACCCTTCTGTAGATGTTGTTGTTGAAGTCATGGGCGGAATTGAACCAGCCTTGTCATTGATCTTGCGTGCCATTGCAAAAGGAAAGTCGGTCGTTACTGCAAACAAAGCCGTCATTGCAAGACATGGAGAAGAAATCGCAGCAGCAGCCAAAACTTCAGGGGTTTATGTCTTAATTGAAGCAGCAGTGGGTGGTGGAATTCCAATTATTGAACCCTTAAAGCAATCTCTTGGAAGCAACAGAATTCAAAAAGTCAGTGGCATCATCAATGGCACTACCAATTACATCCTTAGCCGTATTGCCAAGGAGGGGGCTGCTTATAAGGATGTTTTAAAAGAAGCACAAGAGCTTGGCTATGCAGAGTCTGATCCAGAGGCTGATGTTGAAGGACTTGATGCTGCTGACAAGATTGCGATTTTGAGTGGATTGGCTTTTGGTGGCCCAATTAATCGTGAATCCATTCCCACTCAAGGGATCACAAGCCTGAACAATCGTGATGTGGATTACGCCAATAAACTTGGCTATGGAGTAAAACTTCTTGCAGTTGCAGAAAGACTTGATAAAGAGAATTCAATTGACCCATATCTTCCTTTAGCGGTATGGGTTCAACCAACGCTGGTACCAAAAGAACATCCTCTAGCAGGAGTAAATGGAGTGAATAATGCAATTCTTGTGGAGGGAGATCCCATTGGAGAAGTAATGTTTTTTGGTCCTGGTGCTGGCTCCGGTCCTACTGCCTCAGCAGTTGTAGCGGATATCCTCAACATCGCAGGGATTCGTACAATTGGGAGCAAAAACAATTGTCTTGATCCATTGCTTGAAGCCAGTAGCTGGAGAAAGTGCAAGCTAGTTGAACCACAAAAAATCATTCAAAAACACTATCTCCGCTTAAAAACTGAAGATAGTCCTGGTGTAATTGGTCAAATAGGTAGTGTCTTTGGAGAATATGGTGTTTCAATTCAATCAATTGTCCAATTCGATGCCACTGAAGC
Source organism: Prochlorococcus sp. AG-463-F15 (assembly GCA_003211755.1). Taxonomy (GTDB): domain Bacteria; phylum Cyanobacteriota; class Cyanobacteriia; order PCC-6307; family Cyanobiaceae; genus AG-363-K07. The sequence goes on from QCRS01000006.1 coordinate 29,784, forward strand.
TGGCGCCGAAATAGTGGTCATAACTCATGAAGTCGAGCAAGGGAAAATAATTACTTCCTTGAAGTCCATAAAAACTCTCGAAGAAGTAAAAGGGCTCTCATCACACATGGTTTGTCTCTAAGAACCAACCAGCAACTAATGAATCCCCCCCCAAATCAAATTTGTATGAAGGTTCAAAAGATCTATAGACCCTGACTTGAGCTTCTTTTAATGCACTTTTAACGCTTTTATATATTGGTAAGAAAGCCTTCCCTCCCCCAAGGCGTCCAAAAATCATGGCTCTACATCAGGGTGATTGTGTTCAATTGATCAGTGATGAAGGAATGTTCCAAGTAATAGGAATAGATGATGAACACAAAAAGTGCTGGCTAAGACGCTGGCCAATGCTCCCAAAAGGCTCTCCAGTTTTTGAAATATCCATACAGCAGATTGATCGTTGCAACGAAGGTACTTAAAAAACTATTTTTGGATCTTATATAGAAGTCTCTTTAAAGATTTTAATTTTGCCTAGGTCAGGTCTTCGAAATCGCATCAACCTTGCCACCTCAATAGCAGCACTATGTCTTTTTATTAGTCAAGCTTCTTGCAAGCCAAATCGGAACGACAACCGTATAGTTGTTGCAAGTGCAGGCAAAATCACCTCATTAGATCCTGCACAAGCAAATACTTTCCATACACTCCAACTTATAAGTGCTTTAGGAGATACTCTCTACAAAATTGATGTTAATGGTGAATTAAAGCCAAACCTAGCAAAAGATATTCCTAAAATCAGTGAGAATGGTTTAACCATATCTATTCCTCTTAGAGAAGATGTCCTTTTTCATGATGGGACACGTTTTAATTCTCTAGCAATGGCCTTTAGTCTCAAACGCTTCATGAGAATAGGCACACTGAGCTATATAATAGGTGGTCGAATCTCCTCTATTGAAACACCAGAGCCATATTTAATTCGTCTTAAACTTTCAAGGCCATCAAGCTCAATAATTGGACTATTAACATCAATAAATTTAACACCAATATCCCCAAAAGCATATGAAAGGCATACAGATAAATTCCTAAATAGAAAATTCATTGGTACAGGCCCCTATCAACTAACGACTTTTAGATCACAGCATCAACGTCTTACACCATTTCCATTGTATTGGAATAAATCACCAAGAAATTCAGGAATAGATTTTATTAGTTTAAGTAATTCAACCTCATTATTTGGAGCATTGCAGAGCGGAGAGATTGATGTTCTTTTATCTAACTCAATTGATGAAGATCAACGTAGATCACTAAATAAAATGGCAAATGAGGGACTAATCCGAGAAGGTGCGGGGGCGGCGATGGAAATTGGATATATCACCTTAAGAAGTAATATCTACCCCCTCAATCAAAAAATTGTTAGGGAAGCCCTATTACATTCTCTCGACCGAGAACAAATTAGTGAAAGAGTTAGTTATGGCCTAAGAGAGCCGCTAAGAGCAATTGTGCCTCCAAGCCTAAGCCATAAGAGCAACTCTCCCTGGCCAACATATGACCCACAGACGGCTAAGAAGCTAATGCAAGAAGCAGGTTACTGCGAAACAAAAAAACTTACCTTACCTTTAACTTATCGCTCAAATGTGCCAGCCGATAAATTACTAGCACTGACATGGAAAGCTCAGATTAAACGTGACCTCTCAGATTGCCTAAACTTAAAATTAGACGGTGTTGAATCAACTACCATTTATCGTCAACTAGGAGAAGGGGCATTCCAAGCGGTAATTCTTGATTGGCGTGGTGCTTATCCTGATCCAGAAGCATATCTCTCCCCTCTTCTAAGTTGCAACAAAAGCAAAGAAATGGTTTGCGAAGAGGGCGAAGCTGCAATAAGCGGAAGTTTTTGGACAACACCTTTTATGGAAAGAGAAATAAGACTGAGTGATGAACTACGTGGCCCTAATAGAAAAAAGAAATTGAACGAAATCGAACAATCAGCAGCCAAAGGTGCAGCTTATTTACCTGTTTGGCTAGTAAAGCCAAGAGCCTGGGCTCAAAATCATCTAGCAAAGCCTGAATTCAATGGCAGTGGACAACTTTTGCTAGAGAGTCTTAGACAAATAAAATAATGGGTAGAGGAAGGGCATTACTTCAATATTGCGCCACCAGATTGGCTTTGGCACCAATTATGCTCTGGCTAATCGCAAGTATGGTTTTCCTCTTACTGCGAATAGCACCAGGAGATCCAGTAGATGCAGTACTTGGTACCCGTGCAAATGAATTAGCCCGATCTGCGCTAAGGGCAAAGCTTGGTTTGAATCAACCACTAATAAAGCAATACCTTGACTTCATAAAAGATCTAAGCCATGGAGATCTAGGAGAAGCTTTGGTAAATCAGGAGCCAGTGAGAAATATCATTCAAAAAGCACTGCCAGCAAGTCTTGAGCTAGGAATCACTGCACTAATTGTGGCTGCTTTAATAGGAATTGCTGTTGGGTTTAGTGGAGTCTCTAGAGCAGGCAGCAAGACCGACCTAGCCGGAAGACTTTATGGGATAAGTACTTACGCATTGCCCCCTTTTTGGGCTGCAATGCTTGTACAACTTCTTTTTGCCGTCATTTTAGGTTGGCTACCTGTCGGAGGACGTTTTCCTCCAAGCTTGCTTCAGCCAAATGGAACTGGCTTCCTACTCCTAGATAGTCTTGTAAGTGGAAACTGGTCAGCACTTCAAGGAACAATTAGACATCTTTTTCTTCCATCTATCACATTAGGGATACTTTTAAGTGGCATCTTTAGCCGTGCCTTAAGAATGAATTTGTCGCGAATACTTGAAGCAGATTACATTGAAGCCTCACGAAGTAGAGGAATCAAAGAGTCTCAAATACTTTTAAAGCATGCACTTCCAAATGCACTACTTCCAGTTCTTACAATTGCAGGCATAACAATTGCATCCTTAATAGGAGGAGCTCTACTTATCGAAGTTACTTTTTCATGGCCAGGTATCGCAATGCGACTTCAGGAAGCAATCGCGCAAAGAGATTATCCAGTTGTTCAGGGAATTGTTGTTGTAGTTGCGAGCCTAGTAGTAGTTGTAAGTGTAATTGTAGATATATTAGTCGCTACAATTGATCCAAGAATACGCTACTAATTTTTCAAAAGCTTCTCTACACTAGGACGGTCTAAAAGATAGAAATACAAGCTATTCCTCTTTTCTTTGACCAGTATGTTAGTAGGTTTACCCAATTCAAGATTCTGTAAATATCTAATAATTTCATCACCTAATAAAGCTTGTACAGCAAGAGGCTGTTCCCCTACAAAAGCTTCTCCAAGCTGAAACAAGTCTTCTCCACTAGCCTTCTCGACTTGACCTTGAACCCTAATCGGAGAGAAATGACTTGCACCTTCTATAAGCAAAAGACGACTTAATGAATTAGGGGAAGTTGCAAGTAATAAGCCTAGTTGTTCACTTAAGGCAGGCGTAATCAAATCATAAGTTCCACCTGCCAAGAGAACTGGAATAGAAATCTTTGCACCACTAATGCTTGGCCAAAGTAATCCACCAAAGCTATTAATTGCAACAATCGCTTTTAATTGAGGGATATTTTGTTGCGCTGGTAATTTCACATCAACCATCTGACATTGCAAAAGCTGGGAAAGATTAGTTAAAGAAAGTGCATCAAGAGCTTTCTCACAACGTCTATCTAAACCTTCCTCAGGGATTGCTCCAGAGGCTAGGAATGCTGTTAATGCCCCTAAAGAATGGCCCATCAAAATAAGCTTTTCACCAGGCAATTCCAAATCCCCTTGTTCTTTAGCCTTAAGAACCGATTGAAGATCCCTTAATCGATCAGGAAGAACTTCTGCACCTGGCGCAGGACTTCTTCCTTCTAGAAGTTCCTGAACAGCCTTTGCATCACTTCCTGGATGTTCAAGTAAAACTACTGGCCATCCATTGGCACTAAGCCTATGGGCCAACCAGCGGAAATGGTCAGGAGTCCCTCCCCACCCAGGCATAAAGACAATCCAACTTGATCGGGAAGGTGATGCAGTAGAAGGTCGCCAAGTTTCTATGGTTAAAGGGTCTGAACGATGGTCAACAACCAAAGTCTTTGATTTTGTCAAAGGTTTTTGAATGTTGGCAAGAACTTCCTCAGCTTCTGAAGAGCCTTTTGATGGAACAGGCAACCTTCCAAGGTCTAAAACAAGTTGTTGTTGATTTTTAAGCTCAGTTCGCCAGCGATTAGCAAGTTCCAAAAATGCATCTAAATCAAGATGCAGACTTTCTCCAGGCAATGCCAAGAGAAGGTCCATTGTTGTTACCTGAGGCTGGTTCTCTAGAAGAACTTCAAGAGTATTAAAAACTTTGTTTCCACTCTTATCGTCATCCAATCGAATAAGGTCACTCACTTCATCAAGGAGTTGGCGACCTACCCAACTCCTTAAGATCTGACGCGACATACTGCGATTTTTAATCAAAGGAGCTTTAAGAATCTTTGCGAGTCCAGCCCTACTTTCTAAATCCAGAAGATTTAACCAAGATGAAAGATCCGAGTCTCTACCTCCATCTAGAGCCCATTCTGACAATTCACGAATTGAATTTGGAATTGACATTCCATCAACCCAATCGACTAAGTCTTTAACGGGAATAGGGATCGACATATCTTCAAACTGGAGTTCAAGTCTTTCTGCAGCCTTAAGTGGAGCAACTTGAAAACAGCTGCATATCAGACTGGTCAGCAGTCCAATAAAAATTCTTTCTCCTGTTGAGCGTCCGGAATCCAACGCCAAATCTCACGTACTGGTGGAACCAGTTTCCACCAGGACTGCGCCTTATTTCAAAAATTCGCTTATTAGCTTCGGCAGGTGCTGGGGGTGTGATCTATCTAACTCCATTGGTTTTCAACCAAATAGAGCTATCTGCAACTGAAATTGGAACAGGACTTGCTAGTGCTGCATTTGCAGGAACAATTTCTCGCCTTTTTGCAGGAGGGTTACTCGACAAAGGAACAAGTAGCTCATTGGTTGTTAAATGGGCAGCATATTTGGCGATTGTGGCTGACTTCTGCCTTTTCAATGCGCAAAATTTCGACTCTTTTGTAATTGGGCAAGCTTTACTTGGTGCAGCAGCAGGTCTCTACTGGCCAGCAGTAGAACTCGCTGTCCCTTCTAGCTGTGACAGCTTCCCCTCTGGCAAAGGCTTTGCTCTTGTTCGCAGTGCTGATGCATTAGGGACCAGCTTTGGGGCAATACTGGGCTCTTATATGGCTTTTATAGAGTCGATACGAATGATTTATGTAATAGATGCAATATGTTTGATTCTCCTTCTTTTTTTATTACCTCAAAAAGCTATAAAAAAGGGAAGTTCCCAACTCTTTAAAAAACTTACAAATAAAAATTTCAACAAAGCAAAAGCAACAATAAGAATGAAAGTGAAATGGTTACCTCAACTTTTTCCAATACTTGGGCTAAGTCTTCTTGCAACTGGTATCTTCTCGCTCTTACAAAGTGCCTTGCCTCTTGATCTGGTCCGCGGAGGAATCTACCGCCCTCCACTTGAAGAAGGTTGGAGCGGTGCCATTCTTGCTCTTCAACTTAGTTTGCTGGTGATATTGCAATGGCCAATAGGGAGATGGTTATCAATGCGCAATCAGAAATTTGGACTTGGAATAAGCATTGCAAACTTTTGCATTGGATGCCTACTCCTTGGAATATCAGCCATATGGGAAAGAGGAATTATCTTGGTTTTAATCGCCCAATTGCCTTTAGCAATTGCTTTAGCTGCATTTCTACCCACTGCAACTGAAGCCATAATTCAAATTTCCCCTAAAGAACACAGGGGAATTGCAATGGCTTTATTCTCACAATGTTTTGCAATTAGTGCATTAATTGCTCCGATTGCAGCAGGAAGAGTTATTGATCTTCAAGGCAATGGGATGACGATTTGGTTAGTAATGAGCCTAAGTTGTCTATTAATGCTTCCATTAACAAGATCTCAAAAACTAATTCAGCGCGAATATTCAAGATAGAAGAAGAGTTTATAAGCAAATTAAAATTCTCCAAAAGGAGAAGGTTGATAAATCAATCAATAAATTGCCTGTTGCAATTAAGTAATATCAATCAAAACTCCTTCTCTCTCCAGTTCTATTAAACGTCTTTCTCTTAAAAAAAGGAATAATGGCGCCGAAAAGGCAAAAGCAATAGTAAATG
>QCRS01000007.1 GCA_003211755.1 Prochlorococcus sp. AG-463-F15
TTTAGCTATTGGAGAAGATTCCAAGGTGCTGAGGGATCGCCTTGAGTCCTTTGCAAGAGAACTGGACGATCGTTATACACAATTGGAATTAATTCGAAGTGATAGCACTAGAAAGGAGGAAAAGAATCTTCTTGAGAATCAGCTACTTTCTCCACGGGGAGCCAATCCTTAAGTTGAGAGGGTGCGATTTTGATTAATTAGCATTCTTTATCCCTATTCTCACCAAAAAGCTTGACTATGGATCCCGCTCACGGACAGCTGCTATATGAAGGAAAAGCAAAAAGGATTTTTCACACTGATTTTGATGATCGGGTTTTAGTTGAATTTAAAAATGATGCAACTGCCTTTAATGCCTTAAAGCATCAAGAATTAGAGGACAAGGGTCGAATTAATTGTCAAATCTCAGCACATCTATTTGAACTTTTGGAAGCAGAAGGGATTCCGAATCATTACCTTTCTTTGGCCTCTGAGTGTTGGATGGTTGCGCAACGTGTCGAAATAATTCCTTTGGAGGTAGTTGTTCGCAACATCGCAACTGGTTCATTGTGCAGAGAAACTCCAATAGCAGAAGGAAAAAAGCTTTTGCCACCTTTGTTAGACCTCTACTTCAAAGATGACAACTTGGGGGATCCGCTTCTTACTGAATCGAGATTGTTAAAACTGGATCTTCTGAGTTCCAAAGAAAGGCTGGAGATCGAAAAGCTTGCTTTTAGGGTTAATCAATTGCTTAAATCTTTTTTAGAGAAATTAGATCTCACTCTTGTAGATTTCAAGCTTGAATTTGGTGTAAATAAACAAGGTCAACTTCTTGTCTCAGATGAAATCAGCCCAGACACCTGCAGGATTTGGGACAAAAGGGAGGGTGATAATAAACGTCGAATCCTTGACAAGGATCGCTTCCGTCAAGACTTGGGCGGTGTCGTTGATGCATATGGTGAGGTCCTTAAACGTATACAAGGTGTCTCGTCCAAACCCCGCAATTGCAGTTAAGTAAAGGGAGGTTTACGGCAAAACTAGCCAGACTTCCTTTTCCTCTATGGTCAGATTTCTCAAAGACGGTCCAACCTGGCTATTTCATCGAGGAGCATATGGTTTGGCTCTAGCCTTGCCTGTTCTCGCTGGCACTGGGGTATCCAGCCTTATCAATCTAGATGGAGCTTCTTCTACAAATGCTAGAAGCCTTAAGGCTTTCAGTGTCGCTCAGGTTCCCAACCCTAAGGAAGATGAAGGAGTTGAAACTATTCCATTCAACTCTTTCGAGGGTAAAGATCAGTTGAATAAAACCCGCACAAAGAAAGAATCTAAAACAAGGGTTTTGATCACAGAGGTGGTCATAGAAGGCATTGATAATCATCCGGAAAAGGAACGCTTGGAATTTGCTGCTTATGACGCTATGAGTGTGCGCCCAGGAAGAAATGTCAGTCGGGATGAGTTGAAAAGTGATCTAGATGCTATTTATGCGACTGGGTGGTTTTCTGGCGTTCGAATTGAACCTATTAATGGACCTTTAGGTGTTCAACTCTTAGTAGAAGTTGAACCTAATCCTGTACTTAAAAAAGTAGAGCTTCTCCCAAAGAAAGCAAAAATGCCATCGAGCTTTATTGATAAGGTTTTTAAATCCGACTATGGAAAAACTTTAAATTTAAATGTTCTGAAGTTGAGAATGAAGGAATTAAAAAGTTGGTATATTGATCGGGGTTATTCATTAGCCAGGATCTCTGGGCCAAATAGGGTTACAGCTGAGGGCGTTGTCCAACTTAATGTTGTAGAAGGAGTTGTTGCAGGAGTGGATATACAGTTCCTTAACGCCGATGGTGAGTCTAGTGATATAGATGGAAAATTGATTAAAGGGAAGACAAAACCTTGGGTGATTGAAAGAGAAATCTCAATGCAATCAGGTGATATCTTTAATAGGAAACAATTAGAGAAGGATATAAAAAGAATATACGGGACATCTCTTTTTAGCGATGTAAAAGTTACCTTGAGGCCAGTAGCAGGTGAAAAAGGAAAAGTAAGGATTGTCCTTGGAATTACTGAACAGTCAACAGGCTCTCTCTCCGGTGGCGTTGGTTATAGTGGAGGTCAAGGTGCTTTTGGTCAAGTAGGGGTTAAAGAGACTAATTTTTTCGGAAGAGCATGGAGCACTAGCCTTGATCTGACTTATGGGCAGTATGGTGGATTAGTTAACTTTTCTTTTGCAGACCCCTGGATTAAAGGAGATAGTCACCGGACATCATTTAGGGGTTCATTATTTATTAGTAGAGAAGTTCCGCAAGAATTTAGGAGTCAATCAGGAGGCAGTATTCGTAGTGTGGCTGATTATTATGATACTGGCTCTACTACTGCTTATGATATTGGAACTTCTTCTTTTGGAGGGCCTTTTGGGTCAGTAGTTGAAGCCCAGAATAACTCTTCAGATTCAACTGTTAGTTGGTTTGACTATGAGGGTGATTCTATTGTTCTACAAAGAGTTGGAGGTGGACTTTCATTCGCGAGGCCTCTTAATGGTGGCGACCCTTATAAGAAAGTTCCATGGAGACTTCTTGTAGGAGTTAATGCACAACAAGTTAAAGCAATTGACTATGCTGGCAATAATCGACCTTATGGAGTCTTAATTGATAACTATGCAGATAACCAGGCCCCTAACAAAGAAGTTATTTGTGTAGCTTTTAATTGTGCTTCCGAAAATAATCTTTTTAGTTTAAGAACGGCAGCTTCATATAACACTCTTAATGATGCTAGAAATCCTACTACTGGTGATTACTTAACGCTAGCAACTGAACAGTACGTTTCAGTTGGAGAAGACTCGCCATCATTTAATCGAGCAAGGACTAGCTATGCCCATTTCTTTCCAGTCAACTGGATAAAGTTCGCCAAGGGGTGTCGTCCACAAGCGGGAGAAAAACTTAACTGCCCTCAAGCAATTGGTGTACAAGTTAAAGCTGGCACGATTGTTGGTGACCTTCCACCCTATGAGGCCTTCTGTCTAGGTGGTTCGAGTTCTGTGAGGGGATGGAATAATTGTGATCTTGCCGTCGGGAGAAGTTTTGGTGAGGCCACTGTTGAATATAGATTTCCCGTTTGGCGTTTACTTTCAGCAGCATTTTTTATTGATGGTGCTTCTGCTTTTGGCTCTCAAGAGAATGTTCCTGGGAAGCCAGGAAAATTATTAGGAAAAAATGGATCTGGGTTTTCGCCAGGAGCAGGCTTAATTGTTAATACTCCTGTAGGCCCTTTACGCCTTGAGGGGGCAAAACGAGATTTTTCAGGTGATTGGCGCTTCAACCTTGGAGTGGGTTGGAAGTTCTAGTGACCTCTTTGCCTAGTGATTATGAAGGTGCTTGGACTCTTGCAAGCAAAGTTTTGAGAAAGGGTATAGGTCTTCACAGTGGCTTTGAATCAAAGGTAAAACTACGTCCATATGAGAAGGCTGGGTTTTATGTCTCGTGGAGTGATAGTAGCGATGCACCTATAAGACTTAATCCTCGGCAAGCTCGAGATAGTCCTCTATGCACAACACTTGAGTTGGGTAACCGACATTTATCAACAGTTGAGCACCTTTTAGCAGCTTTAGCTGGATGTGGATTGAGCCACGTGCATCTTGAGATGTGCGGTGAGGAAATACCACTTTTAGATGGCTCTGCTCTTGGTTGGGTTGAAGCAATTCTTGAAGCAGGCATTGCTCCTGCTCCAACGCCTCGCTTCGCGCCTCCAGTCCTAGAGGAACCATTGGTGATTAATCGTGGTAATAGTGTTATTACTGCTACAGCTTCTGATAATTTCGTTTTGGTAGGGATTATTGATTTTCCATATCCAGCCATTGGGCAACAAATGCACAAGATTGAACTAACTCCAAATCTCTTTGTTAAAGAAATTGCACCAGCTAGGACTTTTGGCTTTTTCGATCAATTAGAGCAGTTGAAGAAGTCTGGTTTGATAAAGGGAGGAACTCTTAATAATGCATTGATATGTGATTCTGATGATTGGCTTAACCCTCCATTGAGATTCGCAAATGAACCAGTACGCCATAAACTTTTGGACTTAATAGGTGATTTAGCACTTGTGGGGTTCCCTAAAGCCCAGATTCTGGTTTATAGAGGTTCTCACAGCCTTCATACTGATTTGGCAGTTGCTCTTCTTAAATAATTCCTAATGAGGTTCTTTCTTTGTGACTGATCTTTCTCCACCCAACTCTGTCGTATTAAATAGTGAGCAAATCATGGGTTTATTGCCTCATAGATACCCATTTGCTTTGGTAGATCGGGTTGTTGAGCATGAGCCTGGAAAAAGAGCTGTAGCGATTAAGAATGTGACCCTTAATGAACCTCAATTTCAGGGTCATTTTCCAGATAGGCCTTTAATGCCAGGAGTACTGATAGTCGAGGCCATGGCGCAAGTAGGTGGTCTTATCGTTACGCAAATGCCCGATTTGCCAAAGGGCCTATTTGTTTTTGCAGGAATTGATCGAGTTCGTTTTCGCAGGCCTGTAGTCCCTGGAGACCAACTAATCATTACTTGTGAGCTTCTTAGCCTTAAGAGAAAGCGATTTGGGAAAATTAGCGGAGTAGCAACCGTTGATGACCAGTTGGTTTGCTCTGGTGATCTGATGTTTTCCTTGGTGGATTAAGGGTTATGAGTGAGTTCCGCAATCCTTCGACTTTGACTGTTGAGAAGCCTCCAGAGGTTCATCCTTTGGCAGTGGTTGATCCGAAAGCAGAACTTGAGAAAGGCGTAGTTATTGGTCCTGGTTGTGTTGTTGGTGCTGACGTGAAGATAGGCACTAATACTTGGATTGGTGCCAATGTCGTTCTAGATGGACGATTAACAATTGGCTCTCAAAATAAGATTTTCCCTGGCGCATGTTTAGGCCTGGAGCCTCAAGACCTTAAGTACAAAGGAGCTCCTACTGAGGTGGTTATTGGTAATGGAAATACCATTAGAGAATTTGTGACTATTAACCGGGCTACCGAAGAAGGTGAAGAGACCAAAATAGGTGATGGGAATTTGTTGATGGCTTACTGCCATTTAGGTCATAACTGTTTGCTTGGGAATGGGATAGTGATGTCTAACGGGATACAGGTTGCAGGACACGTGTTAATCGAAGATCGAGCAGTAATTGGAGGTTGTCTTGGTATCCATCAATTTGTTCATATTGGTGGGTTGGCAATGGTTGGAGGAATGACAAGAGTTGATAGAGATGTCCCCCCTTATTGCTTGGTTGAAGGGCATCCAGGGAGATTGCGGGGGTTAAATCGAGTAGGACTTCGACGTAGTGGATTTGAGAGTCGTGATAGTGATGAATGCCGACAATTACAGCAAATATGGACCTTACTATTTCGCTCTGACCATGTACTTTCTAAAGGAATTGAGTTGGCTAGAGAGAAACAATTAATGCCTGCTTCAGAGCATCTTTGCAATTTCCTTTATGACTCTATTCAGAAAGGTAGACGTGGACCGATGCCAGTAATTACATCCAGCTAATTGCAATGCGATTGCTTATAAGTACTGGAGAAGTATCGGGGGACTTACAAGGAAGTTTTTTGATAAAAGCTTTGAGGCTTGAGGCTTCTAGACGTTCTTTTCCACTTGAATTGATTGCTATAGGGGGGCCTCGAATGCAGGCAGCTGGAGCCGAGCTGATCGCAGACACTACTCCTATAGGGGCAATTGGTCTTTTAGAAGCAATGCCATTAGTTTTGCCAACATTAAAAGTTCAGAAGAAAGTTGAGAACTTCCTAAAAAAGAAGCCTCCTGATGCTGTTGTCTTAATTGATTACATGGGGCCTAATATTAGACTTGGTAATAAGTTCAGAAGAGCTCAAGTTGATATCCCTATTATTTATTACATAGCACCTCAAGAATGGGCTTGGCGTTTAGGTGATGGCGGTACAACGGACTTAATTGGCTTTACAAATAAGATTCTCGCTATTTTTAAGACGGAAGCGGATTTTTACCGACAACGAGGAGGAGATGTCACTTGGGTTGGACATCCAATGCTTGACACATTGACAACCTTGCCAAGTCGACTTAATGCGCTTGAGAAACTTGGCCTTAAACCTAATCAAAAGCTCTTATTACTACTACCAGCCTCTAGATATCAAGAAATTCGTTATTTGATGCCAACATTGGCTAAAGCTGCCGCATTACTTCAGAAGCATGACCCTTCTATTAAGGTCCTCGTACCTGCAGGTTTATCTAGGTTTGAAGAACGCATTAATCAAGTAATGACATCTGCAGGAGTTTGTGGACGAGTCATTCCAGCGAATGAGACTGATCAATTGAAACCATTTTTATTTGCTGCAGCTGACCTTGCTTTATGTAAATCGGGCACAGTCAATATGGAGTTAGCTTTAAATGGAGTGCCTCAGATTGTTGGATACAAAGTGAGTAAAGCCACTGCATTCATTGCCAGGAAAATTTTACATTTTAATGTTGACCATATATCACCAGTAAATCTTCTATTAAGAGAGCGTTTGATTCCTGAACTTGTTCAAGATGAATTCACACCAGAATCACTAGTAGAATTAGCAATACCTTTATTAGAGAATTCTCAGTCTAGATTGTTTATTCTAGAAGGTTATAAGCGGCTTCGAAAATATCTTGGAAATCCAGGAGTGACTGATAGAGCTGCGAAGGAAATCCTTGATTTAGTAAACCAATGAGATATTTAACATGGCTTATTAAGCCCTACTTTGTTTTTGTTATTGGATGCATTCTCTTTTTTGCATCCCCAGACGTATTAGAGGCGAGTCAGCAAGAAGCAGTTTTTGCAGGTGGTTGCTTTTGGTGCCTAGAGCATGATTTGGAGGATTTGCCTGGTGTTTCCTCAGTAGAGAGTGGTTATACAGGAGGAGATACAACCAACCCAACATATCGGGATCATGTAGGACATCAGGAAGCAGTATTGTTATATTTCGACCCTGTAAAAGTTAGTTATAAGAAGCTTTTGAGAAGTTATTGGAGAAATGTCGATCCCCTTGATGGTGAGGGACAGTTCTGCGATAGAGGAGATTCATATAGGCCTGTAATATTCACCAGCGATGAAAGTCAGCGCAATGATGCAATTGAAAGTGCTGAACAAGTTTCTAAAGAGTTAAATAAACCAATTAGAAGTATTAAGGTTCAGATTGAGGAGGCAAAGTCATTTTGGTTAGCTGAGGAATATCACCAGAATTTTGCAGAGAATAATCGATTTAAATACAAATTTTATCGCAATAGCTGTGGGCGAGATAGTCGACTGGATGAGATCTGGGGCAAAAGAGCCAGAACGAATGATGAATGGCTCCAGTAAATATAATGAAAAGATTAAGAAATTCTTCCTTGTAGGTATTTTTTTCGGTGAAGATTCGGCTTTCCTCCTATTCCTAACCATTCGAGACCTATTACCATTCAATCGCGGTTAAGTGAAGTAGATGTATGTATCTTCTGACAGTTAAAGACGGACTTGTTACTAGGCATGTAGGCCCTTACCTCACTCCTAAGCAAGCCTCTGATGATTTGGAGAGGGTTCTTTCTTCTTGTGCTGATAGAGATAGGGTTAGATGGCAGATTCATGCATTGGAAAGTCCAAAGAGGAGATCTTTTTCTGACAGAATTCATGAAAGAGATAAGTCTTTTACGATTGCAGCCTCATAGGTATTGATTAGCTTTAAAGAGTTGCGCTTCAAATAAGTTGGTAAATATCTAACCTATAGATTCTTTACTATACAAAATAAATTATTCAGGTTAGATCTAATTCAAATTTGATTATTTTAATTAAATCAATACTTATCAACTTGGTCGCATACCCATTTTACTAATGTTCTTACTCCGTAGCCTGTAGCCCCAGCAGGGTCAATTCCACGATCTTTCTCAGTCCAAACAGTTCCAGCAATATCAATATGAGCCCATGGAATTGATTCTTCTACAAACTCTTTAAGAAAAAGACTAGCTGTTATTGATCCGCCAGCTCTAGGTCCCGTATTCTTTATGTCAGCCAGCATTGATTTTAGTCCTTCTTTATAAGATCTTTGAAGAGGCATTCGCCATATTCCTTCGCCTGAATTATTCGCCGCATCTATTAATTCTTTAGCAAGCTGATCATTTTCGGTCCAAAGACCAGCTATTTCATCACCGAGTGCAATTACGCAGGCACCTGTAAGGGTGGCAAGATCGACTATTGCGTCTGGCTCAAGCTTGCCTGCATAGACAAGCGCATCAGCAAGAGTAAGACGACCTTCTGCATCAGTGTTATTTATTTCTATGGTTTTGCCATTTGATGCTTGAACAATGTCTCCTGGATGGACTGCAGAGCCATTTACCATGTTTTCGCAAGCTGCCACTATGAAGTGAACTTCTATATTCCTTGGGCGAACTTCTGCTATGGCCCTAGCTGCACCGATTACCGCTGCGCTGCCGCCCATGTCGAACTTCATCATTTCAATTTGAGCTGCTCCAACTTTCAGGTTGTAGCCTCCAGAGTCAAAGGTAAGGCCTTTCCCAACCATTGCGAGACGGCGTTTTATTGGCCCTTCTGGTTGATAGATGAGATGAATAAATTTTGGAGTGAGATCCGATCCTTGGGCAACGGCTAAGTAAGCGCCCATACCTTTTGCTTCACAGTCTTCTCTCTCCAGAATTTTTGATTCAAGTGCATATTCTTTTGCAATTGAAAGAGCTGTTTCTGCAAGAGCACTAGGTGTAAGGCTATTTGGTGGGGAGCCAACAAGCTCTCTAGCCAACTCGACTCCTGAACATATCGGAGATATTTGGTTGAGAGAATTTTCCGCTGACTTTGGAATTCCAAGTAGTTCCACCATTTCGGGGATGACAATTGGATCAGCCTTGCTTTTGAATCTAAGATCTTTGAAAAGTGACAGTCTTACTGCCTCTCCTACAGCTTGAGCTGCTGAAGTGGTATCAAATAGCTCCCAAGGAAGTATTACTCCTAATTTTCCAGTACTTCCCAAACTCGCTCGTGCGCCTAAGGCTGCGGCTTTTCGCATATCATCTATAAGAAGATTTTTGGGTTCCCCTAGCCCTATAAGGATTAATTTGTTGGATGTGCTTTTTAGTAATTCGAAACTTGCAATTTCTCCGGCTTTTCCATTGAAACTATGTTCCTTCAGTTTGCTTAGGAGGCAACTCTTGTTTGGAATTTCAAGGGGTTTGAGCTGATCTTCGAGGTCTCCCTGAAAGATACCCAAAAGAAGCACTGATCCATCCCAGTCTTTTAACCCTTCAGAGTTGAGGGAAATTTTCATTTTCTAGCCGTTTGTTTGAATGATGTTAGACGTTTCTTTTAATTGATTTCTGCAGTAAAGGGAGTGCTCCATCGGGCTCTGGTTTCTTTGTTGAAAGGCGGGAGCCAGTTTCTTATGAGCTGTTGCTCAAGCTGTCTTCGTTTCTTAGTGTCCTCCGGGACATCAGACCAGAAACGAATACTTAATTGATTTTTAATTTCTGCATTACCCAGAGCTTCAGAATAAGCTGATAGGTAAGCTTTGCAGTCATGGTCCCCTTTCCATCTTTGTTCTGCAGCAATTGTTTCTCCTATATAAAGCAATAAGTGGGAGTTACAATTTTCGAGTCGATCCATAACCAAATATATTGCAGGACCAAGTGTCTGAGCCTTTGGCCATCTCCAGAAGCTCAAAGGAAGAGGTGTAAGTTTTAGGGGGTCAAAATTGTCAAAAGAAGTTTGTTCGCCATCTTTGAAAAAAGAACCTTGCTGATGGCTTTGGGCAACTCCTTTAAAAAGATTCGATTGATAATTTTGAATTCTCTTTTGCCAACTCCTTAAGAGGTCTTTGCTCAAGCTGATTTCTTGATCAGTTGGGGAGGTGCCATTAATGGATCCATCGTTAAGGAATAATTTGCGTTGGCCTTTGGGGGTTTTCATTGGTCTGGTTTCCCTACTTCCTTTTATCCAAAATTGTGAGCAGAATTGTTTGAAATTGTTTTAAAGGACCCTGCGAAATTTCAGTCACTATCATGGCGGACTCGATCAGGCTTTGAACTTCTAAAGATGATTCGTTCTACTTTTGTGGCTAAGAAGCTGCGCAATCCAATTGAATTAATTGAAAGGAGGCAATATGCCGTTCTTTGAATCAGAGATTGTTCAGGAGGAAGCTAAGAGGCTCTTTAATGATTATCAGGAACTTATGAAGCTTGGCTCTGATTATGGGAAATTTGATCGTGAGGGTAAAAAAATGTTTATCGACACTATGGAAGCCTTAATGGAACGCTATAGGGTATTCATGAAGAGATTTGAGCTCTCTGAAGACTTTCAAGCAAAAATGACTGTTGAGCAGCTGAGGACTCAACTTGGTCAATTTGGTATTACGCCTGAACAGATGTTTGATCAGATGAATACGACCTTGGCAAGGATGAAATCTCAACTTGAACAGTCATCTGGTTGAGTTGATTCTGGGCACGTACGATCTTCTCATCTAAATAAGATTTCTCTATGCTGGGGAAGACAAGCTCATTACCTGCATGGCTGAAAAGGGGAGTAGCAGATCTTTTCCCTGAAGGGACCAGCGACGAACTAGAGAAGAATCTGGCTTTACGTCTAAATGAGTCCTCAAAAGAACAAAAGCCTTTGCGAATAAAGCTAGGGATTGACCCAACTTCTAGTGAGATTCATTTAGGACATAGCATTCTTTTTCGCAAGCTTCGAGCTTTTCAAGATGCAGGCCATACCGCAGTTTTGATTATTGGAGATTTCACAGCTCGTATTGGTGACCCATCAGGAAAAAGCAAAACGAGAGTTCAGTTAACTTCTGCGCAGGTCGAACAAAATGCAAAAACTTATTTAGAACAACTTGGTTTCGGAAAGTCATCTGAAACATCCTTGTTGGATTTCACGACACCTGGGCGGTTAGAAATTCGCCGAAATAGTGAGTGGTTGGCTGAACTTGATCTTGCTCAAATTATTGATTTGCTGAGTAACGCCACTGTCGGACAGATGCTTGCCAAGGAGGACTTTGGGACTCGAGCTGATTCTGGAATACCTATTTCTTTGCATGAGTTTCTTTATCCACTTCTTCAGGGGTTTGACTCTGTGGCTGTTAATGCTGATATTGAACTTGGTGGAACTGACCAAAAATTCAATGTTGCAATGGGTAGAGATTTGCAGCGACACTTCAATCAAAGGCAGCAGTTTGGATTGCTGTTGCCAATTTTGACTGGTTTGGATGGAGTACAGAAAATGAGTAAAAGTCTAGGAAATACAGTAGGGATTAATGAAGACCCACTTTCGATGTATTCAAAATTGGAGAAGGTACCTGATGCACTCGTGATTAGCTACATGATGCTTTTAACTGATTTGGATATACAAAAGAGCTTGCCTGAAAACCTAAGAGATAGGCAGAAAGCTATGGCTTTAGCTGTTACTGCAAACTTTCATGGTGCATCTGTGGCGGAGGCAGCCCAGATTGCTGCTGGACGATTGGTTTTAGGTGTTGGGAATTTAATGGACAATGTCGCTGAAGTATCTATCTCAGCTGTAACTTTCCCAACTAAAGCATTTTATTTTCTTAGTGCTATTGGTTTATGTTCAAGTAGCAGTGAAGCGAGACGGCAGATTCAAGGAGGGGCAGTTCGTCTTGATGGACAGAAAATTTTGGATCCAAACTTTGAATTCATTGATAGCAATGCATTGCTCGGTAAAGTTGTTCAAATTGGAAAGAAAACTTTTCGAAGACTTGTAGTTTGATCAATTATCTAAAAATTTAATTACTTATGCTCAACGATTCAACTGAGAAACTGATTCTTGCTCTAGATGGAATGGACACGACTCAGGCCTTAGGCTTGATTAAAAAGTTGCCTAATTTGCGCTGGGTTAAAGTTGGTCTGGAGTTATTTATTAGCGCTGGACCAGAAGTGATTTTGGTTTTAAGAGACGCTGGATTAAGGGTCTTTCTAGATTTAAAGTTTCATGATATTCCCATTACTATGGCAGCAGCTTGTAAACAAGCTGCTCGATTGGGAGCAGAATTAATTACGGTTCATGCCTGTGCAGGAATTAATGCACTTAAGCAGGCAAATGTGGCCGCTTTTGAGGGTGCACTAGAGAAAGGATTACCAGGTCCAACTCTTTTGGCAGTTACGGTTCTTACAAGTTGGGATGCCAAGCGCTTCGCTGGAGAACTTCTTATTAATCAGCCTTTAGAAAAAAGAGTCGAATTACTGGCTAATTTGGCGCAAGAAGCGGGATTGAGAGGTTGCGTTTGCTCTCCTTTAGAAGTTAAAGCTTTACGCAATCTCATCCCTAAGCCCTTTGAGTTTGTGACTCCTGGAATAAGACCTAAAGGGTTTTCTCTTGGAGATCAGTTGAGGGTCATGAGCCCAATAGAAGCTTTTAATGCTGGAGCAACAAGGATAGTCATAGGAAGACCAATTACGAGATCTAATGACCCTGTTGGCGCATTTGAAGGTATATGCCGTCAGTTAGAGAATGCTTAGCGAGATCGCCCGATTTTTGGCTCTTTGCCAACCAACAACCTCTGCAAATTACTTCTGTGCCTCCAAAGAACTATTGCCATAGTGATTACGCTTAAAGCTAAGTAGGCAATACGAAAATCATTTTCTTCGAAACTTAAAACCATCAGAAAGGGAAGGCTTATTGCGGCAACAACGCTAGATAATGAGACGATTCGACTAAAGCTCAGAACTGTAAGAAAGATGCCGAAACAAGCCATTCCAACTTGCCAGGTAAGACCTAAAAGCATTCCTAAACCAGTCGCAACAGCTTTCCCTCCCCTCCAGCCAAGCCAAACAGGCCAAATATGCCCAACTAGAGCTGTTAAGCCTGCTGCGACTTGCCAATAATCATTTAGGAGAAATTTCCTTGCAATTAGAACAGGAATTGCTCCTTTGATTACATCTAGTAAAAAAACTATTAAAGCTGGCCATTTCCCAACATGGCGGAGAACATTTGTTGCTCCAGTTGACCCTGAGCCTTGTTGACGTAAATCAATACCTGCAAGCCATTGGCCAGCCAAATATCCATTTGGCGTAGATCCGAGAAGGTAACCAAATCCAAGGATCAAGATTCCCGATGTTTCAGAAAAGAAATGCATTACAGAAGTTCTTCCTCTTCATATAGCTCTTCTGGTTCGGCCGCAAAAGCTAGCCAAAGTGGAAATTGTAGAACTGGGATTTCCACACTTTGCTCTGCAGCATCTATAAGAATCAATGGAACATCCCCTTTTTCTTCTAGTCGATCAGCACGCTCTAGGACACCATTAGACCGTTCGAATAGAACTATGCCACTGTTTGGTCCGAAGTCCTCTCTTTCTAGCCCTAATGCATCTTGAAGCCCTCGCCTCCATTCTCCAAGGCGTTCAGGTTGGCTCGCTAATACAAGAGTTTGAAAGTGATCTCCATAAAGTTCTCCAAGAATAGAGATCAAAGCAGCACTTACAAGAACATTTTTGGATCTACTTCCTCTACTTGGTTGAGCTCCTCTTCCACCCATACTGAAGAACCAGTCTTCGAGAAGCCCAATATCTTTTGATGCAAGGCTGCGGCGCAACTTCCAGGGTTCAGCATAAAAATCTGGTTGGCCAAGAAATTGTTCTAGGCATTGTCGGATTAGGTCTTCGTCAGGCTTGAAAGTATCTGCTATAGCAATAATTTGACCAGAGACTTCTTCCTTAGTTTCATTGGTTTTATTATTGTCAAGCGGAGAGGGTTGAAGAACAACTGGTTGCACTACTAATTCAAGTTGTTCAGCTGATTGAGCAAGGTTCTGGAGAGCACCTGTTAGGTAATCCTGGAAACCTTTTACGTGTCTTGCTATTGAATCAGATTGCCCTGTGAAGGTTGCGTTGATTTCTTTTTGAAGTTCAGATTTTCGATTTGAGAGTTCTTTTATCTCTTCGTTAAGTTCATTTCGCTTGCATTCAAGCTCTTTTAAAGCGACTTCTATTAGAGAAGAAATATTATTTTGTTCTGAATTAGCTTGGATAGACTCACTGGAGGGTTCTATTGGATCCAATAAAGACTTACTAACTTCTTTTATTACAGGTTTGCATTCATTCACAGCAGACTTTTCTGCTTGGGGCTCTTGTGGGGGAGGGAGAAAGTTTTCAGACATTAATCATGAAGACTCCAATATCAATTAGGAGGGCTTGGGAGGTCTTCCCTTGGAGTTTCAAGAGCCCCAACTCTTAGCTTTAACTGACTTTCTAGAGCGATTGGGTCAAAAAGGATTGGTAAGAGGTGCGGACTGGCTTCTTCTCGGAAGTAAAGGATTCCAGGTAGTTGTGGCAATAAAAGTCTCCATGCTAGCCAGCTTTTAAAAGGGAAGCGACGTAATTCACGTCCTAATTGCCAAACAACTAGATCATTGGCAGTGAACTCCACGCGCAAAATGAACGATTGAATCAAAAGAAACAGTCCAAAACCAGTTACTACTATCGATGGCCATGGAGTACTACCAGGTAGTGCTAGTAAAGGAAGGCCTAGTAAAGTTATAAGCAAAGGTAAACGATAAAAAGGTTTTAGGACCACACTTTTAGAAGGGTCTAATTGGGTTTGAGAGTTAATAGACATCAGCCGAATAGGACTTGGGTTAGCAAAACATCCACCAAAGAAACAGTGACAAGAGTCATTACTACGGCTCCTGTAGTACTGGTTCCGACTTCTTTTGGACCACCTTGTGTAGTTAGACCCCAGCCACATGCTATGACTGCAATCAGAAGGCCAAACACTACTGCTTTTATGAGCATGAATGGTAAATCACTAAGAACTAGCCAGTCTCGAACGGAATTCCAGAAAACTCCTGGGGGGATTTGATAAAGGGCAGTGCTACTAATTTGCCCACTCCAAAGAGCAACACTAAAAAACAACAAACATTGCACAGGCGCCATAATTACCATTGCTATTACCCTAGGTACAACGAGATATTCCACTGGATCTGTACGTAACATCGTTATTGCATCAATTTGCTCAGTAACTTTCATTGTCCCAAGTTGCGCGGCATATGCCGTTGCGACTTTCCCCGTGAGGAGTGTTGCCGTCAATAATGGGGCAATTTCTCTAGCCATACCAATAGCCAAAAGACCTCCTACCTGAGATCCAACTCCTTGCCTACTTAGTTCCGCGGCAACTTGTATATTGAATACTGTGCCAGCTGCTATTCCTGTAATAAGAACAATTAGGAAGCTGCCTGGACCTGCTTCTAAAAGTTGATCGGATAGGTCGATCTTATTGATTCGACCTCTTGATGTTGCAGCTACTGCTTGCCCTCCAATAATCAGGCTGCTTCCAAGTCTTTTTAGCCAGCGTGGAGTCTTCATGAATATTTGACTTTTTGTTGTTTACCCCTTTCATCCCAACGTCGCATAATCAGTATTCCTGTTCCAACAAGCAAGGCTGGTATTAAGCCCATACAGATTCGAATTGTTATTTGTGCGGTATTTGGCTGTTCAAGGCATTCGATTAACTCTTTGCAATTGATAGCTGATCTGTAACCAGACCATGAAAGAAGTACCCCAAGTAGTTGAACGCTAATCCCAATGCCAAGCTTTTGAATTAAAACCATCCAAGCGGTATAAATTCCCGCTGGCTTTTCGGGGTCTTCGTCAATCGCATCTGGTAATAGTGACCAAGGGATGAGATAGGCAGTAGAGGCTCCAAATCCAACCATTAAAATTACTATTATTAGTGCAATCATCTTTAGACTATCTAAGTTATCAACTGAAAATAAAATTAAGCCAGTCGAAGATTGAGAAAGTGGTGGAAGAATCATAGCGAGAGTGCAAGCGATTATCCATAATCCGCCACCCCAATAGAGGGCTGATATTCTCCCGAACTTATTTGAATAAAAACTCCAAACTTGAAGTCCTACTAATGCACTGATTTGAAAAGGAATAGGTATCCATTTTGAGATTTCTGTGGGTACGTTCATGACTTCCTCGAGATATATCAGAGAAACTGTTTGCATGAGTTGAAGACCACACCAGAGAAGTAGATAAAGACAAATAACTTGCAGAAAGCGCCGATTTCGAAGAATTCTCTTAAGTTGCAGCCTAAAAGTTTCACGTTTGCTAATTGGTTTTCTTGCTTTTTTTGCAAAAGGAGCTAACCCCCAACATGAGACCAAGGTGGCAATAGTTGCTATCGCTCCAGTGATCTTTCCCATTGAGGTATAGCCAGCATTGCTCTCCGAGAGGAGCCTGGCTGCAATTACAAGCCCGCTTAAACCAGCCAAAATTGAACCAGTGAATCTCGCGGCATTTAATCTTGTGCGAATACTTGTCTCTTCTGTGAGCTCAGTTGATAAAGCAGCGAAGGGCAAATTCACACATGTGTATGCGGTCATTAGCAGTACTGCCATAAAAATGTAATAAGTCGTTTTTTGGGTTATATCTCCGGGTGGTACCCACCACATTGCTGCAAGAGTTATTCCAAGGGGCATGGCTGCCCCCATCATCCAAGGCAGTCTTGGTCCCCAACGAGTATTTGTGTGGTCGCTCATCCATCCGATTAGCGGGTCATTAATTGCATCCCACAGCTTTATGACCATTAAAATCGAGCCTGCAAGAACAGCTGGTAGACCTGCGTTCCCTATAAAGAATGGAAATAAGTAAAAACCTAGTTGTGTTGCCGCCAAGCCGGTCCCAGCATCTCCAAGTCCATAAGACAGCATTAGCCTTCTTCGGGCTCCCTTCTTGAGCGGTGTGGATTTGATCAAGCTCTTTAAAAGGTTCCGCGCAACGTCATAATGCAGTGGTACTTAAAAGAAGGTCCACCCTTTCTCGATGGTCTTTCTTTCTTAGTGCGGGCGTAGTTTAGTGGTAAAACCTCAGCCTTCCAAGCTGATGATGCGGGTTCGATTCCCGCCGCCCGCTTAATTATTTTGAAATTAGAGCTGCACTTTTGAGGCATATTGTTTAGAGAGCAAAACAACAAGACTTTTGCTTTCTAGCTCAATGATTGTTTGGTCCAGTTGCGCTGTTGGAGTTGTTAGATCATTTGGACTTGCAATGGCTGTATTTAGCAAGACCTCCCAAGAAGAAAGTGGAGTTGGCAATTCAAAAACCATTGCTTTGCTATATGCGTTCAATCCCATCCACATCACAGCCCCTTTTGAACCTTGATTAATGCTGTAACTAATAGTGTGAGACCAATGCCCCCAGTCTGGCTTGTTAGTTTTAATGCCATGCCACTCGACCCAAAAGGCTTCTGGGCTCTTTTCGCAAATGTTTTTAGTTTCAGTAGGCAGATTTGTAGGGTTAAATAATTGGGGGAGTATTCGACGAACAATTAACAACTTTTTTACAAATTGGTGTAAGTCAAGGTCGCATTTGTCTGGATCCCAAATCATCCAACCAAGAGTATTATTTTGACACCAGGCATTGTTATTTCCACCTTGACTTCTCCCTACTTCGTCTCCCATCAAAAGCATTGGGATGCCAGGAGATAGTAGAAGGGAAGTAAGAAGATTCCGTTGTTGTCTTTTTCGAATCGTTGTTAATTCAGTGTCAGTAGTAGGTCCTTCTACATTGTTATTCCAGCTGTTATTGTGATTCTCTCCATCACGATTTTTCTCTCCGTTAGCCAGATTGTGCTTAACATTGAAGCTTACTAAATCATTAAGAGTAAAGCCATCATGCGCTGTAATGAAATTTACTGATCGCATTTGAGCATTCTGACTTTTGTAAAGATCGCTGTTACCTCTTAAACGATCTTTTAGTTGCCAAACGCTATTTTTTTCTCCTTTCCAAAACTTGCGGAGATCATCTCTAAAGTGTCCATTCCAGGTGTTGATTTTGCTCGAAGGAAAATCTTCTAATCGATAAAGGCCTCCACAATCCCAGGGCTCGCTAATTAGCTTTAAATCACTAAGTTTTGGGTCCGATTCGATCTCCTCGAATAATGGGGGATTATCAAGTGGGTATAGATCTTCACCTCTGCTCAGGGCTATACCTAAATCAAATCTGAATCCATCAATGCCAAGCTCGATAGCCCAACAACGCATTGACTCAAGAATTAATTGTCTTACTAGTGGCCTATTGGCAGCAATACTATTGCCACAGCCACTTACATCAAGATATTCACCTTTTTTATTTTGATAGTAGTAAAGAGATTCATCAAAACCTCGCCAGCTGATTATGGGACCATCTTTGCCCCCTTCAGTGGTGTGGTTGTAAACCACGTCTAAAAGTACTTCTAAGCCTTGATCATGACAAGTTGCAATCAATTTTCGAACTTGATCTCTCGCTTTTAAAGGGTCTTTTCCAACTATGTATTTTGGATGTGGAGTGAACCAGTTAAGAGGGCTATATCCCCAGTAATTTTCAACTCCTAGCGGTGCGTCAAAAGGGTCAAAAGAAAAAACAGGAAGCAATTCAATTGTTGTAATCCCAAGATCACGAAGATATGGAATTTTTTCTATTAACCCTATGAAAGTTCCTTTGTAAGGAGAATCAATTTTAGCCTCATCCCCATTGGTGAAACCTCCAAGATGTAGCTCATAGATAACACTTTTTTGCCAAGGATGCCTAGGGCGAGGGTGAGATGCAAAATCAAATTCATCTCTTTCGCACACTATTCCTTTTAAACATTCATGGATATTTGGTGAGATGCCTTTTGCTGACTTCCTTTCGTAATTATCCCAACCACTGATAGCTCTGGCGCATGGGTCTAATAAGACTTTGTTTGTATGAGGGAGATTATTTAAGTTATCTACATCACTAAAAACTCGATAGCAATAACAGGACCCAGCACCTAACCCTTCAATTTCTACATGCCAGTAGTCACCAGATTGATTTTCATGGTTCAGAGGAATGATTTGCTCTGGTTGAGTTTCTCTTTCATTCGTGAAAAGAAGTAGTTCTAAATGGCTAGCTTTAGGAGCAGCCACGCAGAAATTCACTCCTCTGCTAGTGATGGTGCTACCCAGGGGCCAAGGCTTTCCTTTATGAATTGCGCTCACTGTGTTTCCCCCGACTAAGCAGTAAGCATTTAGCCCAAACTAATGGCTTAGGTCCTTTTAACAAACCAATGGTGCCTACTTCATCAGCTGATTCTGTCAATTGCCCAGAACAACTAAGGGAGTGGCTTTGGGCCTTTCCCCCCAACAACCGCAGCAATGGAGTTCGATCTTGGTGGATTAGATGTCAACCTGAGCCTGTACTGGTTGATTGTCCTCCAGTAAGCAAAGCGACAATTGAATTCCTAAAAAACTGTTCATTTGGAAGAGCATCTCGAATTATTCTCACGAGTAGAGAGGCGCATGGAAGAGTTTCTGAACTACAGGAAGCATTAGGTTGGCCTGTACTTGTACAAGAACAGGAAGCTTATTTGCTCCCAGGTCTTAAGAAGCTAGATACTTTCTCTGAGGAATATTTAACTGCCTCAGGATTGCGTGTTCTTTGGACTCCTGGACCGACCCCAGGCAGTTGTGTTGTTTACGCACCAGCTCCTTGGAATGTGCTGTTCTGTGGACGTTTGCTAATTCCTTTGAAATTAAATCAGTTAGTAGCTTTTCGTACTAAGAGAACTTTTCATTGGACTCGACAGCAAAAGAGCTTGGAAAAGCTGCGCAAATGGCTCCCTCGAGATCCGCTGCCCTCACTGGCTTCTGGGGTAGGAGCTAAGTCTGTAGGAGGGGGTGCACTTGTTGATTGGGAGGGGTGGAAGGAGTTCTAAGAAGTGGGAGATTTAAGATTTATCCAAGGTATAAAGCGTTGCGCCACAGTCTCTTTCGGTTGCCGGCAAGGCATTTGCTCCATACGATTAACGCGTTCGAGATTTTTTGGTGATGAATTCCTTTTTGGTTTCGTCCCCTAATGCTCTCTGTTTCATCACCCCTACCAAATGAACAAAGCAGATCTGGTCAACTTAGTAGCAGCCCGTACAGAGCTCACTAAGACAGACGTTTCTCTTGTAATCGATGCCGCTATCGACACCATTATTGATTCTGTCGTCGAGGGCAAGAAGGTCTCCATTCTTGGCTTCGGTTCTTTCGAGCCACGCGATCGCTCTGCTAGACAGGGCCTTAATCCAAAAACTGGAGAAAAAATCAAGATTCCTGCAAAGCGTGTCCCTGCATTTACGGCAGGCAAGATGTTTAAAGATCGTGTTCAGGGTTGATTCAAAGACTCTTTCAATTAGGTGGGTGGTTTAAACGACCGCTCACCTTTTTGTTTGGTTAGTTGATGAGCTGCGTATGTCAGCAATTTGCGCCTCTAAAAATCTTCCAGAAGAACTCCTCGAACTATTAAAAATTGGGCAGCAACTTCGGATGCAATGCTATCGCGGACGAT
The DNA here is from genome assembly GCA_003211755.1 of Prochlorococcus sp. AG-463-F15. GTDB lineage: Bacteria > Cyanobacteriota > Cyanobacteriia > PCC-6307 > Cyanobiaceae > AG-363-K07. The sequence continues at coordinate 20,262 of QCRS01000007.1, forward strand.
TTGCTCCATCACCAACTGGCCCGTTGCATTTGGGGAATTTGCGAACGGCATTGGTCTCTTGGCTTAAGGCTCGGTTGAATGAGGGGGAATGGCTGTTGAGAATTGATGATCTTGATACTCCTAGAAATCGCTCAGGAGCAATTGAGAGTATTCAGAAAGACTTGCTTTGGCTTGGACTTGATTGGAATGGTCCCATAGTTTTCCAGAGCCAGCGCATAGAGCTCTATATGTCTATACTTTCGGCTTTGAAATCGCAGGGGAAGCTTTACCCTTGCCGTTGTACTCGGAGGCTTTTAGCTAAAAGGAATCAATCACAAAGTAAAGAATTTATTTATCCAGGAACATGCAGGGAACTGGGACTCTCTTGGGATATTAAGAGTGGAAGATTGCCTAGTTTGCGACTAATAGTAAGAGAAGAGTTTTCTATTTCTAGTGGTGATGTTGTAGTAAGGCGAGCAGATGGACTCATTGCTTATCATTTGGCGACTGCAGCTGATGAGTTGCTTCTAGGAATTAATGAGGTTGTTAGAGGTCAAGATTTAGCTAAAGCTTTGCACTCGCAACTTGCGATTATCGATGCGTTGGATCAAAAGCCTGTTTTTTATAGGCATGTGCCTCTTTTTTTTAATAATGATGGAACGAAGATGTCTAAACGTGAAGGTGGGATAGGTATTCGAAGTCTTGGTGACAATGACATCCGAGCGGCAAATGTAATTGGCTATTTAGCTTCAAGTCTTGATCTTGTCCCTAATGGATCTGTCTTGTCAGCTTTGGAGCTCCTAAGCCATGTAAGGAAAGATAAAGAGTTGCTTGAACCCTTATTGGGGTGTTGAAGTGGCTCTCTTCTTCTCAGCTCCTTCTTGATAACACCTTATTAGGCATAAATGCTTCTAAAAGCATCTAACTATTTTGGATTAAGTTTTGAAAAACATGAAAAATCAACCAAGAAAGGTTTCCTAAAGCCTCTTGGTTGATTTTGCAGATAAAACTAGCCTTTATAGAAGGCTCTCCTCGAATATAGAAGGAGGATTGCCTTGCTGCTAGAAGGCTGCAGGAGCTTGATTGTCGGTTATGAAGAAGAAAACGCCTGCAGCTGCACCAACAATGAACATTGGCAGACCCACGAGCAGATGGGAAGTGCTGAACCCGACTTGATTAGAACGCAGGGCGATATATCCGGCACCTGCTGCGCCCGCTGCCAAAGGAATAGCTGCGTGGAGAAAGCCTGCAACAGCGTGGTAATCGAAGTACATCCTTAAAGTTGATTTTCTTGCCAAATAGAGTATCTCAGTAAATCCTTATTAGAGAAACTCTTGTTATCTATTTGATTGATAGTTCACAAGTCGGAGGCCGATTTTGGCTCTTCATACGGAGCATCACGACGGATTGGTATTGAAAAGGGGTTCGAGTCAATGCTCCCAATCTCTAGATATGCGTTGTGCATTTTTCGCTCAAAACCCTTGCAGTGATTGTGTAAGTCATCTTTTCAGAAAGGGTTTCTTCTTTCAACAAAAGAGGTTTTGTATCTACATTGTGTGTTTTTCCCTTTTTGGAGGCTTTCTCCCTGAATCTTTTGCTTTAGAGAAGAACATTTTGTCAGAATTAGACTCTTTTTCTATTCAGTGCATTCAAACCGGTGAACTCTCACCTTGCCAGAGTGCACTTTCACTAGCTGAATTATTACAGCGTCATGCAGCTTCAGTTGGAAATTATGGTTGTCAATCGAGATTATTGGGCTTAGGAGCAGACTTGCTTATGATTTCTTTTAAAACAAGAACAGGGATAGTGGCCTTGGAGATGCTTGAAGAAGTTCAGAAATTTTGTGGGGAACAATAGTTAAAAGCCTTAATTGCGAAAGAACTCTCAAATTATTTACTGGCAAATAAAATGTCTTTTTGGGTATTTAGTATATCAAGATAGCAAGACATATAGTAAATAAAGATTATTACTAAAGAACTTATATTGTCATTGTATGTTTTATAGCTTATCTTATTTAGAGCCTTCAAATAATAGCTTAGGAAGCAATTCTCGAGAGTACTTTGTTGGTTATAGAAACGAATATATTCTCGAAGACTTAGAATGGTCTGCTTACTAATTCTTTAGAATAAGTAAGTTGAAGAAGGGCGCAAGCTGTTTTTATTATGCCTACCTGGATGCGTGCTCCCTGTATAGCTTATTTTAATGAGCAAGCTTTATTCTCAATAGTTCGGGCTAGGCTTTTGGAGTATTCATTCTCTTATTAGGAAACAGGTTTTTTTGAAGTATGGACGAAACTAAACAGTCTGCAGGTCAAGGTATGGGTTCTAGCAAGGGCTCAGACTCGTTAAGTGGTGAGAAAGCCCAAAAGCCAAAGAAGAAAAAATGGGCTAATAAGTCGGTTGAAAGTAATGAGAGCCAAGAGGTGCTATTAAAAGTTGGTAGCCTTGAATACAAAGCACCAGGCAAAAGGCAAAGGGTCGCATTAGGTGCAATTGTGTTAGGAGGAAATGTGCTTTTGGTTGTAGCTTCATTGCTTTATTTTTATAATCCTGCTTTTAAAGAATTTGTCTACAATCTGGGAAGATAATCAACTCTCAAGGCTAGTGATATGCCATGAATAAGCTCTATTCTCTATCGCAAATCTTTGCCAATCTACCTATAAATTGAAACTTGACCAATGTTATTTGCTTCCAAAACATATGTAATAATATTATCTTGTATATTTATGGCCTTATAATTTCCTTGAACATAGCAACTTCTTCGATTATTAGCCTTTAGAATTCTCTCTACAAATGAAGGACAATATATTTATAGCTCTATAGGCCTTGGCCGTAATTAAGGGATTTAAATTTTCTCAAAATATTTGTCATTTCCAAACTGCTCAGTCGTTTTGGTTCGCCTAGTTGGCATGATTTTATATAAATATTGCATAGATTTTCAACCTCTATAGCAACCTTAAGTGCATTATCTAGATTTTTACCAATTGCTACCTGGCCGTGTTGAGCTAGTAAACATGCCAAACGTCCTTCTAGAGCCTTTATGGCATTTTTGGAGAGTTCAATGGTTCCGAATGTTGCATATTTAGAACAGCGTATATTTTCTCCTCCTGCAACTGCAACCATATAGTGGAAACTAGGAATTTCTTTTGCATGGCAAGAAAGCGCAGCTGCATTTATTGAATGACAATGTACTATTGAATTTATTTCCTGGCGTTGGTTTAGAATTTCTGCATGTAGTCGCCATTCACTTGATGGTTTCATAGAACTTTTATGCAAAGCTGTTTTCATAAGATTCCCCTTCATATCAATTTCTAGGAGATCATTAGGCCCCATATCTTTATATGGTATGGAACTTGGGGTGATAAGCATTCCTCCATTTATCCGAGCAGAGATATTGCCAGAAGTTCCATTATTCATCCCATAAGAATCCATCTTCTCAGTAATCGAAATTATCTTTACCCTCAGGGAATGCTCATCTTCTATAAGCACCATATTTATTTACCATGTAATTGAATAATTCAAAATTCTAATTATCTCTCACCAATTTGGCTGGATTAAAATGATTAATTAAAGTTTGAAGCAAATAAGCTTTATTTGCCTTCTTTCGAATCAAAAACAAACCTGAACTTCTTGCTTAGAAACTATCGCTAAATAGAGTTGGGTTGGTCACTCCCATAAGAGTAATTAGCTCAACTACTGCAGTAAAAGTTGGAGCAAATATTTAATTGTTATCCGACTTGCCTTATGGCAGAAAATGTTGTCACTTAATACTTGCTTATGCATCAAGTTCTTGCGCCACCACGAAACTATGGCTAAAAATTGAAGTGGAGCTTGTTCAGTGCAACCTGAATCTTTAAGTTTAAGTAAGAATATGCTCATAAAGAGCACTTTCGCTGTTGAATGTATCGGCTGATACTTTTTAAGGAGGCCTGACGTGAGTTCGCAAAGCCCTCGACCCCTAAAGAAAGAAAAAGTTTCTCCTCAACGAAAAACTACTTTGAAGTGGAGCAGTGATGGGGAGCTTTCTTCTGTTGATATGACTAGGATTCTTGATAAATTGGCAAAGACTGAGCTGACTGAATGCGATTTAGCTTGCAACTTAGAAGAATTGCCCTAGTACCAAAAGAATATAGATGTAAAAATAATTCCCTTTGCCTGTCATTTCGTCATAGGAACGAAGGCTAAGAGAATAGGCTAAACAATGCCATCGGCATACAAATTTCTTTAGTAATGGATGTTCTTGTGAGTGTCTTAATTCCTAAATCTGAACATAGTTCAGTTAAGTAAACCCTTATTATTTAATCATTTTCAATCTTCCTACAAATAATGAGAGTGTCTCTGTTTGTAATTGCTGCTTTGTTTTGCGGCTTTTCAGCTTTTTCTTTCTTTACAGGATATCGCTCAGCTTTTGAGGCTGATCAGGCATGTCATGCAGAAAAATGGAACATCTATGGAGAGGATTCTACTTTTGATTGTGATCATGATTTAGAAACGAATAAATGGATTCTTTATCAAGTTGGATCGAATCACCAAGCTGCAAAAGTTGTAAAGCGCTATCATTATTAGTTAGATATCTTCAATAGAGAAGCTTAAATATTCAATAGTGATAGTTCCTTCCCCTATTTAGAAAACTTAGATTATACTTATTAGAAACTAATATTTTTTTAAAATTATACCTGGCATTTTAGACTCTAGATAAGTAGAGACTATTTGTTATGGCTACTACTCTAAACATAATTTAAATTATATTTATCAAGAAATGAGTTTTTATGCTAACGACTTGGCTAAAAAAAAAGAAACTTTACTGTTGAACCTCTTGAAAAATAGGTCTTCGCAAGAATTCTCATGCACTTCGTTCCCTCTACTTAAACTGATAAAGACTGGACTCGGATAGTTTTATCTTTTCTGCTCCTCTTTTTTGCTTCTAAATTAGTGTGATGGCTGTCAACTATGTTTGACTGGATTCATCAAAGACTCATTTTCTTATAAGAAAGAATACCATTCAAATATTTCCCAGCCTTTATTTTAGTTCTTTTCTGATTAATATTCAAGAGTAATAGTTTGCCATAGTCTTACTTCATTAATGAAATTGCCTGATATAGCATTTAGACTTAAACTTTGCGATCTCGTTTATGCCTATTTGGCTTCTTTCTTGGTGCTTTGATCATTCGAGATGTTTTCCCTGATAAATAAGAAGCTTCGGCATTGCTTACCCAAAAGCCTATTAATGAAATAATGATTACGATAAGTAGAATATAGATATAGACCCACATGAGGAATTACTTAAAAGTATTTACTATCATAAAGTATATGCAATAATTCATTATCATGTAAAAAAAGAGCTCTAATTACTTTACGTTGGTTTTTATTGGGTAATCCTTTTGCAAGCTGCTGTTTGATTGCTAGTTGTGACGGATTATATTTCCATTCAGATTCATGTGGTCGATTAATCTAATCTTAGCTAGTAACGACTTGTTTTGATTATAGGCTCAATGGATGTGATTCTTCCGTTTTCTCTTGTTTTCGTTTTTGTAATCCTTGCAATTATAGGAGTTATGAGATTATTTTGGGAGTTAACAGTTTCAGCTAAACGTAGGCCTGTTTGATGCCCTCTTTATTAGACGTTGCTTGGATTATTCCATTCGCTCCGATTTTGGGAGCATTTTTTGTATGGATATTGCTTATTAGCTTCAATAGAACAATAAACAGACTCACTAAGCCTGTTTCATATTTGTTGATTATTTGCGTTGGGATTTCAACACTTCTTAGCTTTGCACTATTCCAAAAACATTTAAAAGGTAATATATTGGACTTGGATTTAATTCTACTAAGTCTCAAGTTACACCTAGATTTATATGTTAATAACCTTGCAGCAATAGTATCAACGATATTTGGATTCTTTGTGATTTTAATAATGGCTACCTCCTATTATCTGATGGAGCGTAAAAAAGGATATGTGAGCTATTTTATTTTCTTAGCTCTTGCATGTGGTTCACTATTCTTCTTTATATTGAGTGGTGATCCTTTTCAGAGGTATTTTTAAAGAAGTATCTTTTGTTAATAAAAGTACCTTTTAGATATATTCTATCTTTGATTTATTTATTGCGAATCAGATGTAGAGCACTATGAGTGTTTGCGATTGATTAGAATTAGCAAATGCTTTGTCTTTGTAGAAGTTTTCTGTTGTGACATCTAAATACAACGATTATGGAATTGTTTTGAACCCCTACACAATTGAATATGGTTTGGAGGGATGTTTACTCCTAATTGGAATTAGTTGTGAATAGAGCGACTCTTGCTGACCTCCCAACTCGAATAGCTTTGGTTCACGAGTGGTTCTCTCCAAGGTCTGTTGGAGGTTCTGAGCAGGTCGTTCAGGCTATAGATAAGGTTCTCACAGACTTAGGCTCAAGAACTCAATTAGCTGCTTTGGTTGATGGTGAAAGCAAGAGACCTAGTAGTTGGCTATTTGGTAGATCAATACAAACGAGTTTTATACAGCACCTTCCTTTTGGCGTAAGTCATGTACAGAGTTATTTGCCACTGTTGCCACTTGCGATTGAGCAACTTGAGCTTAGTGAATATCCTTTGGTGATCAGTAGTAATCATCTTGTAGCTAAAGGTGTACTGACTTCTCCAGATCAGCTTCACGTGAGTTATGTGCATACACCGGTGCGGTATGCATGGGATCAGATGCATATTTACTTGAGTCGTTCTTCTCGGACAAAGTTGATTTTTGGCCCATTTATACGTTGGCAGTTGCATCGCCTGAGGCAATGGGATCAATTAAGTGGTGCAAGAGTTAATTGCTTATTTGCTAATTCTCGATTCACAGCTAGAAGGATCGCTCAATACTGGGGGCGCCATGCAGAAGTTATACATCCTCCTGTCTTGATAGAACGTTTCCGCTGGGACCAATCAAGAGATGATTTTTACCTTTGCCTTGGTCGACTTGTGCCGAATAAGAGAGTTGATTTAGTAGTTAAGGCATTTAATGAACTTCAACTTCCACTCTTAATAGTTGGAGAGGGACCTGAAAGGCGGTCTTTAGAGCTGATGGCAGGTCCAACAATAAAGTTTGTAGGTCATCAAACTATGAAACAAGTGGAAAGCTATATGGAGCATTGCAGAGCTTTTGTATATGCAGGTATCGAGGATTTTGGGATTGCCCCTGTTGAAGCAATGGCTGCAGGCGCACCAGTTATAGGCTTTGGCCGAGGTGGGCTACTGGATACCGTTCGTTGCGCGGCGAAGGGAGTTTCGGCTCCAACAGGGGTTCTTTTTCAAGAACAAACACAGCGCTCTCTTGTGGAAGCAGTTGTTTGGTTTGAAGAAAAGAGGCTTTGGGAAAAGCTTTCACCTGAATCCATGCGTTCATGGTCAGAACGATTTTCCACTAAGGCTTTTGCTTCTCGTTTCGAGATAGCCTTGCGAAAGGCTTGGCAAGAACATCAAAGTTCCTGTGCCGTTGCGTCCAGTGACCCTGGAGATCTTTCACCCCTTGGGGAATGGGATTGAGTGGGCTGAGTCTATTTATCACTCGGTTCTTTGATTCTGCTTTTGTCTATTCCTTAGTCAAGGTGTATGAAAGTTTTGAACAGGATTTCTTGAAGCTTTATCGGTATCAACTTCACTATTTCTAATGACTCTTCGCTACCTGAGCCAGAATCTCTTTGACAGGTCAGTTAAACGATTTGGAGATATTTTTTTTTCAATCATTGTTTTGATTCTGGGCGCCCCTCTTTTTGTCTTGTTGGCATTTTTGGTAAAGCTGAGTTCGGCGGGCCCTATTTTTTATATTCAGCAGAGAGTTGGTCGGAATTATTCTCACTTTGATTGTATTAAGTTCCGGACAATGTACGCAGAATCTGACGATTTGCTTGCAAACCTACTTGCCAAGTCGCCAGAACTTAAGATTGAGTATGAAAGAGACTTTAAGCTTAGGAAAGATCCTCGAATCACCCCAATTGGAACTTTTCTTAGAAGATCAAGTCTGGATGAGTTGCCTCAATTTTTAAATATTTTGAGAGGTGATATGAGCGTGGTTGGACCTAGGCCAATTGTTTCTCAAGAGATTGTTAAATATGGAGACTCTATGGACTTGGTTATTTCTGTTAGACCTGGCTTAACAGGATTATGGCAGGTAAGTGGCCGAAATAATCTTAGTTATCAAAGAAGAATTGAGCTTGACTTGATTTATGCAAAAAAACGAACATTTATATTAGACATTAGAGTAATGATTAGAACATTTGGTGTTCTACTTTTCCCTAGAGATAGAGGGGCCTATTGAGAGCTATGAATACCAATACTCAAAGCAATAATTCCAATTGTCGAAAGCCAAGCAAATTCCAATTTTAAAATAAGTTCAAGTAATTGATTGATTGATTCAATACTGGCTGATGGTTTATTTTTTGCCAGTATTGGCTTTACAACTAATACCCCTTTATATCTATTCCTACCCCCCATTCTTACTCCTGCACAGTGAGCGAATATGGCCTCTGAGATTCCAGAATTAGGTGAGCTGTCTTTAGATCCTTCGATTAATGCGACTCTTACTAGAGCAGGTAGTTTGTTAACTGGCTGACTTACTAATGGCAGTGTGACCATAACTATTCTGCAAGGAAGCCAAGTTAGAAAATCATCAAGCTTAGCTCCAGCGGTGCCAAGCCATTTCATTCGCCCATGCTTATATCCGAGCATGGAATCAATTGTGCTACTTGCTTTGTAGATAAGGGCCCAGGCCAATGGACCGGGGAAGCTCGAGGATATGTTCCATAGTGAAGCTCCAACCAACATCCAAAAAAGAGGAGCAAATACTCCATCTACTGAGTTCTCACTAACTGTTTCTGCTGTTGCTCTAAGAATTTCAGATTTATCTAGTAGCGAAACATCACGGCCGACAATGTGACTGAGTTTTTTACGTGTTATTTGCAGCTGGTCATTATCCAGGTTTTGGGGCAATTCTTTTAGAACGCTTAATGCACTTGAACGAAGACTCTTTGAAGCAATTGTGCTTGCCATTGAAATGACTACAACTATTGCGCCAAAAGATTGGGGCAAAGGTGATGTAGGCATAGCTAGTCGCTCTAACAACCATCCAACAAGCCCACTAATGAATATGAGAATAAATGTGATTAATAGTCCTCCAATTCTTAATGGCCAAATTCCGTCACCTGCAAATTTTTCAACACGTTGACGAAGAGACTCAATAAGGCTCCCCATAAATACAACTGGATGGGGAGTCCATCGGGGATCCCCTATGAGCAGATCTAAAGCTGCTGAAGCTATTACCAGCGCGAATGCATCAATCAGTCTGCTTTTAACCAGCTGAACATTGAGCGAAGACCTTTTCCTACTTTCTCAATAGGGTGTGATGCGTCTCGATCACGAAATTCTTTCATTGCTGGCTTCCCTGCTTCGCATTCAGCTACAAAGTTTTTTGCAAAACTGCCATCTTGAATATCAGATAGGATTCGCTTCATTTCGGCTTTGGTTTGTGTAGTTATAAGCCTTGGCCCACTGACATAATCTCCATACTCAGCTGTGTTTGAGATGGAATCTCGCATAGCAGTCAGTCCACCTTTAACCATCAAATCAACAATTAGCTTTACTTCATGAAGGCATTCGAAATAAGCAAGTTCCGGCTGATAACCAGCATCTACAAGTGTTTCGAAACCAGCTTTTACTAATTCAGACAGACCACCGCATAGAACTGCTTGTTCACCAAAAAGATCTGTCTCAGTTTCTTCTTTGAAATTGGTTTCCAGAATCCCCGCTCTAGTACCACCTATTCCTTTGGCATAGGCCATTGCTAGGTCACGGGCTTGTCCTGAAAAATCTTGTTCAATTGCGAAAAGTGCTGGAACACCCTGGCCATTTTGATACTCCCATCGGACTGTATGGCCTGGCCCTTTGGGGGCGATCATTACTACGTCTACATAAGAAGGTGGTTTGATTAGCTCAAACCGGATATTGAAGCCATGGGCAAAGCTAAGAATTTTGCCTTCACTCAGATGAGGGGCTATTTCTTCGGCATAAACATCTTTCTGGAATTCATCGGGTAGTAAAACCATGATCCAGTCAGCTTTGGCTGCCGCTGCGGCGACATTAAGCACCTCGAGCCCATCTGCAATGGCTTTGTTCGTCGACCTACTACCTTCATAAAGGCCTACTAAAACATTGATTCCGCTGTCCTTAAGGTTCAAGGCATGAGCATGACCTTGGGATCCATAGCCGATGATTGCGACAGTCTTGTCCTTAAGAAGGTTCAGATCGGCATCGGAGTCGTAGAAGAGCTGGGCCATGCGGAAGCTATTTCAGTGCAGGTTTAAGGCAGAGCTTAAGCAAAAGTGATGTCAGGTCAGTAAACCTTGATTTAAATATTTCAATGTTTAGTTGAATTTTGCCGTTTAGCCTTCAATTCGAGGTATTTGCTTTAATCATTTTTTGTATTCAAGCCTCACTCGGGTGAGCAATCACTTTGTCAATTAGGCCATATTCTTTAGCTTCGGCTGCGCTTAGAAAGTAGTCTCGGTCGGTATCCTTTTCAATTTTTTCAAAAGTTTGTCCTGTCATATCAGCCATTGAGTGATTCAGCATCGCCTTGATGCGAAGAATTTCTTTGGCCTCTATTTCTATATCACTGGCTTGTCTTTGCGAGGTTCCTCCTAATGGTTGGTGAATCATTATTCTGCTGTGGGGTAGAGCAAGACGCTTCCCTTTTGTGCCAGCACATAAAAGGAATGCACCCATTGATGCTGCTAGACCTACGCAAATAGTGACTACATCACTTTTTACATACTTCATTGTGTCGTAAATCGCTAGTCCTGCTGTTACTGAACCTCCTGGGCTATTGATATATACATATATCGGTTTGCTGCTGTCTTCTGAATCGAGATAAAGCATTTGAGCTACAAGACTATTTGCTACTCCATCATTTACCTCTTGTCCAAGGAATAGAATTCGTTCCACTCCAAGCCTGGTGTATATATCTACCCATCTCTCCAATTGACTTCCAGGGAGGCGGTAGGGAACACTTGGGGTACCAATAGGCATTGTGAAAAAAGAGTGAATTTTGGACTGATTTAAAGATTTTGAGTGAAGGGGGGAAACCCTATAAATGCATTAATGGTTAGGTCATTTCTTTTATTTGGGAGTAGTTGAGTTTGGCAAATCTTTGCGACTACTTAGTACACGATCAATTAGGCCATATTCAACGGCTTCATGTGGGTTTAGGTAACTCATTCGATCAGAATCTTTTGATAATTGTTCAACACTTCTGCCAGTATTTTTGGAAAGGATTTCAAGCATTGCATGCTTGTTGTGTATTACTTCCTTTGCTCGTATTTGAATATCTGTAGCTTGTCCTTTCGCTCCACTTCTTGGCTGATGAAGCACGATGGATGCGTGAGGAAGGGCAGCTCTTTGCCCTTTTGTTCCTGCCGAGAGGATTACGGCTGCAGTACCCATTGCTTGGCCAATGCAAATTGTATGTACAGGCGGTTTTATATAACTAAGGGTGTCACAAATGGCAAATGCTTCTGTTTCGAAGCCAATAGCGTCACCTGTATACCAACTGGTTCCTGTTGAATTTATATAGAAATAAATAGGTTTCTCTGCATTGTCGAACTCTAAATAGAGCAGTTGAGCAATGATTAGTTCGGTTACATCCATGCCAAGTTGACGCTTGGCATCATCGTCAGAAAATAAAGGAAGCCCTAGGTAGACAATTCTTTCCTTAAGAAGAAGCGATGGCAGATCCGGAGGGGGTGTGCGCATCACCGCGGAGTCTCCGTAGTAGGGAGCGGACACCGTCATATGCAGCAAAACTTTTGCAGGAATTGGAGCCTAGCGGGCTCTGGTCTTAAGTTGCTTTTGTTTTGTTGGATTTATTAGGAGGTTGACCTTTTTCGAGTTGTCCAAAGATCATTCTTCCAGTTGAAGTTTGCAAGGCCCCTGTGATTATTACTTCAAGGCGCTTACCTATTGATTCCCTAGCTCCTTCTATTACGACCATGGTTCCGTCGTCCAGATAGCCAACCCCCTGACTCTCTTCCTTGCCTTCTCTGACGATCTTAAGATTTAGTTTCTCGCCAGGCTGTACATCAGGCCTTAGTGCAATTACAAGTTCGCTGAGGTTTAAAACTTTTAATTCTTTTACCTTGGCTACTTGAGATAAATTGTAGTCTGCAGTTATCAACGTTCCACCAGTATCTTCAGTGAGTTTTAGGAGGCGATCATCTGCACCAGATCCTTCATAACGAGTAGCATTTAATACTAGTCTTCTCCCATATATTTCACGTAATTTATTTAATAACTTAAGTCCGCGTCTTCCTTTGGCTCTTTTTTCGTTATTGCTCGAGTCGGACAACTGTTGCAATTCATCTATTACAGATTGTGAGACGATTACTTGACCTTCTATTAGTCCACAAGCTAACAGTGCGTTAATTCTGCCATCTATAATGACACTTGTGTCTAATATTTTTGCGCTTGCAGGGGTAAGGATTCCTTCTGCTATTAATAATGCTTCAGTGCTATTCGGATTGAAAAGACGTAGCAGTGTTCTTCCATGAACTTCTGCTAGATTATATCCCAATATTCCAAAGAAAATATTACTAATAACTGCTAAAAAAGGCTTTGCAAATATGATTTCTCTAGGGAGCGGTAAGAACAGTATTGGTGCTATTAAAAGATTAGCTACAACTAATCCAAGGATTAGGCCTATTGACCTGCCAACCAAGAGGTCGGTTGGCATTGTTAGAGTTTTGCGAATGAACCTCTTGCGAAGTTGCTGGAAAGAAAATCCTGCTAATAATCCAAATAAAGCTCCAAAACCGGCCAATAGACTTTTTAAGTCTGCCTTATTTGCTAACTGTTCAAAAAAACTGTCTTCTAATAAGACATTTGCTAGAAAATCATCTGGCAGCAAGTCAACACAAATCCAGCCTGTAGTTGCTCCTGAGACCAGAAATAAAAACAGTAAGACGAGGTCCACCATTGAATCAGCTAGGAAGACCTCTCTCCGTATTTATGCAGGATGCTCCATTCTTGTGGTCTTGGCTCTGGAAGATCACCGCACCTTTGCAGAATAAGTTATGGGCGACTTTAATTTTGTGAATGCTCCCAGAAGTGCATATTTGCATATTCCTTTTTGTCATAGACGTTGTTTCTACTGCGACTTTGCTGTTGTGCCTCTAGGTGATAAAGCTAGTGGGGCTGATGGTCCAGGCAGCTCATCTATTGAGTCCTATTTAAGTCTCTTGCATAGAGAGATTTCACTTTCCCCTGAAGGCCCACCACTAGCAACTGTATATATAGGAGGAGGTACTCCTTCTTTACTAACTCCTTCACAGATAAGTTCTTTATTGAGAGTTCTTGAGAGTCGGTTTGGATTCCAGTACGGCGTAGAAATTAGCCTTGAAATAGATCCCGCAAGTTTCAATCTGGATGACCTTAAAGCCTATGTAGAAGCGGGAATCAATCGGGTGAGTCTTGGGGGACAAAGTTTTGATGATTCTGTTTTGATGCAGCTTGGGAGAAGGCATCGCCGAAAGAATCTTCTTGAGGCATGTGATTGGCTTAATGATTTCTATCAAACTGGAGAAATTGCAACATGGAGTCTTGATTTGATTCAAAGTTTGCCTGGGCAGGATTTAGCGCTTTGGGAGCGAGAACTAAACCAAGCTATTGACACATGTGCTCCACATCTGGCTATCTATGATTTATCGATTGAACCTGGCACTGTTTTTTCTTGGAGACTAAAGCGAGGAGAATTAGAGCTACTTGATGATGAGTTGTCGGCAGACATCATGAGATGTACTAGTTCAGTTCTTTGCGAGGCCGGCTTTACTCGATACGAGATTTCTAACTATGCATTTCCAGGCCATGCGTCGCGCCATAATCGTGTTTATTGGAGTGGTGCAGGATGGTGGGGGTTTGGCCAAGGAGCAACCAGTGCTCCTTGGGGACAAAGGTTCTCTCGCCCAAGGACTAGAGAAGCTTATAAAAGTTGGTTAGAAGATCAAGAACTAAATGGACTGCATATCTCTTTAGAAGCTTTTACCGCAAAGCCAATGTCACTTGATGAAAAGTTGATGGTTGGCTTGCGTAGGCGTGAGGGTGTTGATTTGATGAAGCTCGCGAAAATTTGGGGTTGGGATTCCGATCAATGCAATGTTCACATGAATTCATTTCTCTTGTTTTTACAGGATTTAATTGAGCGAGATTGTTTGAAGCACAATGGTTGGAGGTTTAAATTGAGTCAGCCAAAGGGAATGGAACTGACCAATCAAGTTCTAGTTCAGATGCTTATTTGGTGGGATTCCCTCCCTCAAGACGCTGTTCATGGACCCAGTTTTGGAGAGCTTCTACACAAAGTTGGTGACCGGGAATTAGTGCCTGACTAAATGGTGGTTGCTTTGTTGAGAAGCCAAGAAGGTCAGCAGTAACACGAACTTGGCCATCACAGTCTTTGCCTGCACCAATTCCGATGACTGGGATTTCTAGTCTTTCCCGAAGATGGCTTGCAGCTGCAGCTGGTACATGTTCAATAACAAGGCTAAAACAACCTGCTTCTTCAAGTTGGAGGCCCTGAGAGAACATTCTCTCTTGACTGACCTTGTCTTCCGCTTGACGACGATATCCAATCTTATGGACAGATTGTGGCGTTAGACCTAGATGACCCATGACAGGTATTCCCATCCTTACCAGTCTTTCTATCACTGAAAGTACTTCAGGTTCTGCGCCTTCGATTTTTACAGCGGCTGCACAAGAATTTTTTAATAGAGAGCCTGCTGCTGCAACTGCTTTATCTTCTCCACATTGGTAGCTAAGGAATGGCAGGTCACAAACTACTAAGGGCTGTTTATTTATTGGATTTTTAAACCCTCTTCCTACCGCTTGAGTGTGGTGGAGCATTTGGTCCAAAGTTACTGGGAGAGTAGTTGCATGACCAAGAATCACCATGGCAAGGGAATCCCCAACTAGCACTACATCTGCACCTGCTTCCTCAACCATGGCTGAAGACAAACTGTCCCAGGCTGTAAGCACTGTTATTGACTTCCCTCTTTGCTTGAAACCAATCAATTCTGCAGGGAGCATTTTTTTCTTAGAGAGTCCCTATGCATTCATTGCTAAAATTAAGTTGACTCGGACCCATGCGGCCTCGACTCCCAAACCTGGTCAGGACCGGAAGGTAGCAGCCACAAGGGATGCTCGTAGCAGGCGTGGATTCCGGGTCACCTAAAAACAATTTTTGTTTAGCTATCTTCATTCTTGCGATTTTGGCGAAGTCGCAAGAAGTCAGGTATCCCTGGCCCAGGTTCTTTGATGTCAGTCTGGCTATAAGTCGATTGTGTAGTTAACTTATTTCTTGTTTTTTGATTGCGATAAGGCTGATTGCTTTCAAAGCCAGTAGCAATAACAGTTACTTGAATTTCCCCTTCAAGCTTTTCATCTATTACTGCGCCGACAATGATATTTGCATCTGGGTCAACTACGTCATAGATAACTTCAGATGCTGAGGTCATGTCTTCAAGGGTCATGTCTTTGCCCCCACTGATATTGATTACACAACCTTTTGCTCCGTCTATTCGTCCAGCTTCAAGTAGAGGGCTATT
>QCRS01000008.1 GCA_003211755.1 Prochlorococcus sp. AG-463-F15
AAAGGCACGAGTCACTTTGATGCGCAAGGTTCCTAAGGGAGTAGGTGTTAGTTATGGTCATCGTTTTATTACAAAACGCCCTACATTATTAGCTGTAGTTGGGATTGGTTATGCAGATGGAGTTAATCGCGCACTTTCGGGAAAGATGTTAGCTCTAATCAATAGTCAATCCTTGCCTCAAGTAGGAGCTATTACAATGGATCAGTTGGTTCTTGATGCTACTGATTACCCTGAAATAACGGTCGGAAGTGTTGTTACTTTGTTGGGTCAAGATGGTAAGAATTGCATAACGCCGAAGCAATGGACTGATTGGAGTGGTTCTATTCCATGGGAAGTGCTGTGTGGCTTTAAGCATCGTCTCCCCCGCATAGTCATTTGATGACTATGGATGCGATATAGATCTTTAGGGGATAAAGCTCTTGATAATGTATCTAAGCTGCTGGAGAGGTGGCTGAGTGGTTGAAAGCGGCTCCCTGCTAAGGAGTTACAGGAGGCAACTTCTGTCGAGGGTTCGAATCCCTCCCTCTCCGTTTCAAAAACTTTGGCAAGGTGGTTAATTCATATCGTTGTTATTGGATTTCAGGATTTACTAAATTAAGAACTCTTATGAATGTTCCATTCTTTTTGCTGAGTTCATTATTACAAACCTCATTTTTATTTAATGATTAGAAGTCAATTACCGCAGTTGCTTTCAACGAAGGTCTTTTAGTGATTTTTGCTACTACCAGGGTGCTTGAATAAGTTGATATTTCTTAGAGCAACCAGTGGCAGAGAAGAACGCATTAGCCGAGAAGAAAGCAGCCGCTGAGAAGAAGGCAGCAGCTGATAAGAAAGCAGCCGCTGAGAAGAAGGCAGCAGCTGATAAGAAAGCAGCCGCTGAGAAGAAGGCAGCAGCTGATAAGAAAGCAGCAGCTGAGAAGAAGGCAGCAGCTGATAAGAAAGCAGCCGCTGAGAAGAAGGCAGCAGCTGATAAGAAAGCAGCCGCTGAGAAGAAGGCAGCAGCTGATAAGAAAGCAGCCGCTGAGAAGAAGGCAGCAGCTGATAAGAAAGCAGCCGCTGAGAAGAAGGCAGCAGCTGATAAGAAAGCCGCCGCTGAGAAGAAGGCAGCAGCTGATAAGAAAGCAGCCGCTGAGAAGAAGGCAGCAGCTGAGAAGAAGGCAGCAGCTGAGAAGAAGGCAGCAGCTGAGAAGAAAGCAGCAGCTGAGAAGAAGGCAGCAGCTGATAAGAAAGCAGCAGCTGATAAGAAAGCAGCAGCTGATAAGAAAGCAGCAGCTGAGAAGAAGGCAGCAGCTGATAAGAAAGCAGCAGCTGAGAAGAAAGCAGCAGCTGAGAAGAAGGCAGCAGCTGATAAGAAGGCAGCAGCTGATAAGAAAGCCGCCGCTGATAAGAAAGCAGCCTTAGCCCGGAAACAAGGAAGTGCTAATCAGATTTCACCTGTTACGAAATCCAAGTCAGTATCTGAAAAGAAACGTGACGAACGAGCTCAGTTGTTGACTGTTTCGGTTTCAGTGAATACAGGGAAAATTGCAGGATTAGTTTCTATTGGGGTTGTTGCTTCAGCATTGTTGGTGGCAGCTTTAGCTTTCATTGCTAACTGATTAAAGAAGAATTTCTTCTTTTGGTTTTTGTAATAGCTTGCATTGGCTATCAATAGAAGTTCTCTCCCGATGCTTGAATTGGTATTACTTGCATGAAGAACAAGTGCTAAGGGAGAGAATCAAGGAGTTGGTTGATTTTGCAACGACTGAATCACCTTATAGGGACGCAAATAAAGGATGGCTAAGCGAGGATGTCTATGTTCAGTTGGGATCATCGCCAGAATCAAGCCCAAAATCAGGCGTTGAGTTGGCAAATGTTTCTGTCTTTTGGAATCCAATAAATCAATTAGCATTAATTCTCTTGGTTGTTGTTTTAACAGCTTCAACTTTCGTATTTATTTCCGTTTCTTTTGCTCATGGAAGGTTTGAAACCTCTTCACCAACTTCTGAGTTAAGTACCAAGGTCGCTCCAGTCGTTCAAAGTACGGATAAATTAGAAATATCTCAGCAAGACAATACTGAGGTTTCTATAGAGGTAGCTCCAACCGACGAAAGGAAGCTCGAATTAGATACAACAAAGAGGAGTTCCGAATTTGCTGCTGCTGCTCTTGGAGGCCAACAGATCCAACGTTAGTAATATCAATGAATATTGCTTTCCTCCAAAGACAATCATCTTTAATGTCTACGCAAAAATGAATCAGGTTTGATTCGTGGTGTGTAAAGGATTGCAGAAGTTTTTATAGGAATTGTTTTTAGGAGTGCTCTCTTGGACATTTCTGGTTATATGTGGTGCTTGAATATTGGGGCGAATTGCAGGTTCAAAAGTGGCAGAAAAACAAGGAAATGAGTTGGCCAGCATATCCGTTTATTTGAATACACCAATAGTGGCAGTCCTTTTGGGAGTTGGGTTCATTGTTGGTTCTGTTTTGTTCGCTGGTGTGATGTTGATAGCCAGATGATTGATGAGGTGCGGTGAGAACGCGTTTTTATCCGCATAAAATAGCTATCTTGCAAATTTCTCTATATGGATTAGTCAATATGGCTAGTTCATTGGCTTTTTCAAAAATTAATTTTGCGATTCCAACAAGACTTTTGAGAAGAGGGCAAAATTTAATTTAGTTTTTTGGGGCTGGTCTTTTTGCAATGATATGCAGTCGTTTGGTTATTTTGATTCTTTACTAAGCATTTCATTAGGCCAGTAGAAAGTTCAATCCATTTCTTGGTGAAGGTTCATGAGCTCTTTTGCTAATGCAGGCAATAGAACTTTGTCATTTGCATTTTGTTTACCCTGACTAAATACTACTAACAACATTGGATTTCCTTGTGGCCGACAACACCAGGCTGCATCGTGACGGACTTGGCTCATCCACCCTGCTTTACTCCAAATGCGAGTGCCTTTGGGGAGACCTTCTCCTAGAAAGCCATCTATTTGATTCTCCGGGTTTTCTTTACGCTGCCTTTCATCTAAAGATCTCGAGAGAAGTGTCCTTAATCTTTTGCAAGCTGGTGGAGAAACAATTCCATTAGTCATTACAGCTTCAAATATTCTTGCTGTACATGAGCTGCTAAGTGCATTGCGGTTCACGTAGCCATCTTTATAGAAGTCTTGTTCACGCCCATATGGTCGATCTTCCCAAGTCTTTTGACAACAATTAATTCCTTTAAGTTCTGGCCAGTTCAAGCCATCTAACCATTTATTTACCAGAAGACGTTGTTTTTTCCAAGCTTGCCATCTTTCCCCAAACAATGAAGGTCCACTGGTGGTGCCAGACAACAGATCGAGCACGAGGCTTGTTGCATCGTTACTCGAATTGCTAAGCATCTCTTGCATAGCTCTGCGTAGTTCTGAACTCTCAAGGAGTAAGTCCTTTTGTAACCACGCTTCTACAGCTATTGCATAAAAGAGTTTTACAACACTTGCTGGATAGATAAGCTTTTGTTCTGACCAGCCTGTTCCTATCCCGCTGCAGGGTTCTGGATTGGGACTTGTATAACGAATCCAACTTATAGCAATGTTCTTATGAAGTCCTGGGCGGTTTTTTTTGGCAAACTCATTCAACAGCTCACCAAGCTGCGATTGCATTTGAGGATCAGGACGGTAGAACGCCATAGCGCCCGCAATATTCAATGATGACCTTAGGTGTCCCAATAACAATAGAAAAGACGCTTTCAGGAAGTTGTTGGCAACTGAATGTTTCAGTTAATGGTTATCAAGATTCAACAAGTGCTGATTTGGTTACACAAGCTGTAGTAGGGCGCAGCTTTGAAGTTATTGATGCTTTTCCCAAAGAGTCTTGTAGAACTAATGAGTTTTGTCGATTAAATGTTCGTCTCTTAGAGGATGGTTATCAGTGCTGGATTGACTTTTCAGAGGTAATTGGTCGAGCTTTTGAACGTGGGCCATGGCAACCTCAATTATTTACGAAGGATCAAATTCAGATGAAAATCCCAGATATCTTGAGTTGGTTACAAAAAACACAGACCCACGAGAATCACTACCTTTGGGGGGGGGCTATTGGTCCGGACTTTGATTGCTCAGGTTTGGTTCAGGCAGCATTTGCTAGTCAAAATATATGGTTGCCTCGTGATGCTTATCAACAAGAAAGATTTTGCGAAATGATAGAAATCTCTTCAACGAATTATCAACAATTGATCCCAGGCGATCTCTTGTTCTTTGGAAATTTTCAAAGATGTACCCATGTAGCTATTTATATGGGTGAGGGAATGTATTGCCATAGTTCTGGAAGTATTAATGGGCGCAATGGCATTGGGTGCGATTCACTTCAAGTAAGCGATAACAATTCGATTGCTTCTTATTACCTCTCCCAACTCCGAGGAGCTGGGAGAGTGATTTGCTGTCATGACGGCAGGACGCTCCCATAATGTTATTGCTTATTCAGACTCTCTTCACAGCGAATTAATGGGATGACAAACCCCATAGACATCTCAGTAGTAGTCCCTCTATATAACGAAGAAGATAGTCTTCCTCAATTAGTAGAGCAGTTATTGGATGCTATGCGTCCTACTGGAGAATCTTTTGAATTGGTTTTGGTAAATGATGGTTCTATTGATCGAAGTGGTGAGGTTTTAGCGCGTTTAAGTTCTGAAGTGCCAGAATTGGTCTGTGTTTTACTTCGTAAGAACTATGGCCAGACTGCCGCTATGGCAGCTGGTTTTGATATATCTCGTGGAAAGATAGTTGTCAGTTTGGATGGAGACCTTCAGAACGATCCAGCTGATATTCCCTTACTGGTATCTAAGTTGAGGGATGGGTTCGATTTGGTTAGTGGCTGGCGTTATCAACGTAAGGATGCTGCACTTCGGAGAAAATTACCTTCCAGAATTGCGAATCGTTTGATCGGGCTTGTAACAGGTGTGAGTCTTCATGACTATGGATGTTCGTTAAAGGCTTATCGGCGAGAAGTTCTTTCGGATATGCGCCTATATGGAGAGTTGCACCGTTTCTTACCTGTCTTAGCAAATATTGAGGGAGCAAGAATCACTGAGGTCAAAGTCAATCATCGTGCACGTCAATATGGCAATAGCAAATACGGAATAGATCGGACTTTCCGAGTACTTATGGATTTGCTCACTGTTTGGTTTATGAACCGATTCTTAACTCGTCCTATGTATGTCTTTGGCTCTGGAGGCATTATTTCAATTTTAGGGAGTTTATTGGTTAGCACCTATCTATTGTTTCTCAAGCTTTTCGGAGAAGATATTGGAACTAGACCTCTTCTTCCATTCGCTTTATTACTAGGTATTGCTGGAGTGCAGCTTTTCTGCTTTGGCCTTCTAGGTGAGTTACAAATTCGTACTTATCACGAAAGTCAAGGCCGTCCAATTTATCGCATTAGGGCTACGTTGCGGGGTGGTTGTCGTGTATCTGATTCTTGATCTTTTGGAATTGGGAGACCTCTATATTTCTCTAAAGCTTTAGCGGCTGCAACAACAACATCACTATTTGCATCTTTGAGCCCGCGCCTAATTATTGGCAACACAGTTAAATGGGCCCATAGGTCAGCAAGAATGACTGCCTGAAGCCTATCTTCAGGACCACTAGCCATTAATAGCCTGAGCTTTTTACGAAGGAGAATCTGTTCTTGGATAGTTTTGGGAGGTATCCAATTAATTTCGAACTTCGAGTTGACTTGATTTCGCTTGCCTTTTGCATCGTTGCGGTCTTTACCAATTACTAGCTCTTGGTTTGTTGTTGATTCTAAGAATTCTGAGCCTTTATTCTGAGTGAATAGACTTCTTGGCTTCTTCCCAAACCCCCATAGCAACAACGCAATTATGACAGCGGTAGTTCCTGCGAGGACTTGATTCATGGCATAAATGGGGAAAGATCTGATGTTGATCGAAGCTGCAACCAGACGTGACGGATTGAACTTTTATGTCACCAATGTGCTTTAAAGGACACCATCACAACAGCAATCTATACAGTAACTATGGATCTTTAGGTATATGTCATGTCTAGCGAGTTTGCCGCTAACTGGCTTCCAGGTGTATTTGTTCCTCTAATTGGACTTGTTGCACCTGCTGTTTTCATCGTCTTAGTTGGTCGTCACATTACGGCAACAGACTGATCACCAGTCGTTTCTTATTCGTCAACCCAGTTCTTCATAGCCAATGACTGAATTCCAAGACCCATTTTTGAAGTCCGGCGAGCCCGTTAAAATCAACCCAAAGTACGTTGACAGCACCGTACGACCTGATGACATCGGCATTGCTGACCAGTGGGCTGTGAAGCCAGCCGCTGACCCTTGTGTAGGTGACTTGGTCACTCCAGTTAATAGTGGATACTTCACCAAGGCTTGGGTGAACAATTTGCCTTTTTACCGAGCAGGACTTTCACCAAATTTCCGTGGCCTAGAAGTAGGCGCGATATTTGGATACTTTCTCTATGGCCCTTTTACTATTACTGGACCATTTCGTAATAGTGATTTCGCTTTGACAGCAGGCTTATTGAGCGCTGTTGGTGCGATGCATATTCTTACTGCCCTATTGGTGCTTTATAACGCTCCAGGTAAAGGACCCAATGTTCAGCCTGCGGACATCACAATTGAAAATCCGCCTTCTGATCTGTTTACTAGGACTGGTTGGGCAGACTTTACGAGTGGTTTTTGGCTTGGTGGCTGCGGAGGCGCGGTATTTGCGTGGTTACTCTGTGGAACTTTGCATGTAGACACCTTATTGAAACAAGGAGCTTTCTTCCCTTGGGTTGGTTGAGTTTCATTACTGAAACACTCAACAATATTGAAGAAGATAATTGTCCTGAGCACTAGGTTTGCTTCAGGACAATTTTTTTGACTAGAGCAAGAAATTGTCCCATACTTTGAAGTATTTTCTATCTCACTGGAGCTAAGGCCTAATTAGTTAAGTATGAATAACTGAGACCTATGCCAAGTACTGAATATTTAACTAGACAGCTCTTCTTATTTCTTTCCGATATAAGTCACCCAATAGAAGGAACATTTTATTTAATTTTAATAGCTCTCATAGTGAGATGGAGATTTCCAATAATTTGGAATAATTTCCTGAAAAGGATTTCAGCACCTATTGAAACGAATATGAATCAAAAAGATCTAAATCCGGACATCGAGTCTCAAGCAATACTGAATGATGCTTCTGAATTAAATAACTCACTAGATGATTAATAAATAGCTATTCGAGTTAAGACAATACTTTAGGAAGGAAATATTATTGCCAAACAGAAATACAATCGAGTATATGAATACAAAGACTTGATACTAGGCTTTGTAAGGTCTCCAAGAACTTTATATGTGCTTAGTCAACATTGATGATGCTTATTTAACTACTTTTCATTCAATTCCATTATATTTGAGGATGGATTAATCAGTGACTTGGTTTTCATTGAAAGGCCTTCAACCTTGTCAATTCCAGTAGTTATTAGTTTGTTTTTAGATATAGACATCCTTCTTGAAACCCTTACTTTCTATTTCTTAGACAAGTAATCTTGGCCTGTAAGTTTAAAAAAATCCCCGTCAGTGAATAGCTGACGGGGATTTACCTCTCGTTTAGTTGACCTTGTAAATAGGTTTTATCCGAATTTACCTGCAGTTGAACCGATCACGAAGGCGGCATATGTAATTGCCGTTCCGACAACGAAGTGGGTAACACCCGTTAGTCGAGCCTGCACGATTGAGAGAGCAACAGGCTTATCTCTCCAACCAACTAGGTTGGCGATAGGCGTACGTTGATGTGCCCATACAAGAGTTTCAATTAGCTCTTGCCAGTAACCCCTCCAGGAAATCAGGAACATAAACCCTGTTGCCCATATCAAGTGCCCGAATAAGAATATCCAAGCCCAGACAGATAATGAGTTAACACCAAATGGGTTATATCCATTGATTAACTGTGAGCTGTTGAGCCACAGATAATCTCTAAACCAACCCATTAGATAGGTCCCTGATTCATTGAATTGAGCTACATTTCCTTGCCATATGGCTAGGTGCTTCCAATGCCAGTAGAACTGAACCCATGCGATTGTGTTGACGGCCCAGAAAAGAGCCATATATGTTGCGTCCCAAGCTGAAGAGTCACATGTACCCCCTCTACCTGGACCGTCGCATGGATAAGCGTAGCCAAAGTCCTTTTTGTCTGGGATCAACTTCGTTCCTCTTGCATCCAAAGCACCTTTGATAAGGATCAAAGCTGTTGTATGCACACCCAATGCAATACCGTGGTGAACCAAAAAGTCAGCTGGTCCAATTGGAAGGAAGTTGCTCGTCGCGTCAGACGCGTTGATCATATCCATCCAATAGTGATTGCCTGGAATTTGTTGAGAAGCGATAGTCGCTGCACTATTGGAATTAGCTAACAGTGCATCGATTCCATACATCATTTTTCCGCTAGCAGCTTGAATAAACTGTGCGAAAACTGGTTCGATCAGGATTTGCTTCTCAGGTGTGCCGAATGCAATTACTACATCGTTATGGACATATAAGCCCAAGGTATGGAAACCGAGGAGCATGCATACCCAGCTGAGATGACTAATTAGTGCTTCTTTGGTCCCTAAAACTCTTGCAAGAACGTTGTCTTTGTTGAGTTCTGGATCATAGTCACGTACAAAAAAGATTGCACCGTGAGAGAAGGCTCCACACATCAACAAAATCGCAATGTATTGATGATGTGTATAAAGAGCTGCTTGAGTTGTGTAGTCCCTAGCTATGTAGGCATAGGAGGGTAATGCACCCATATGGTGCGCCACTAAACTGCAAACAGTTCCGAGGGCCGCTAGAGCTAGACCAAGTTGGAAGTGGAGAGAATTGTTGACAGTTTCATAAATTCCCTTGTGACTAATACCGAAATGCCCTGTGTGAGGGTCATTTGGATGGTCAGTGTTGTGCCCTTCTGTGATTTCCCTCAGAGTGTGGCCAATACCAAATGTGTTTCGGTACATATGACCACCAATGATCATCACTACGCCAAGTGCGAGGTGGTGATGAGCAATATCAGTTAGCCAAAGAGATTCAGTCCCTGGATGCAAGCCACCCATAAAGGTATACATTGCGGTTCCGGCACCCTGCGAGGTGCCAAAAACATGTTCCAAAGAATCTGGATTCTGGGCATAGGCACCCCAGTTACCAGTAAAGAAAGGGGCTAAACCCGCTGGGTGGGGAAGCACTGTTAGCCAGTTATCCCAACCAACATGTTGTCCACGGGACTCAGGAATAGCTACGTGGACAAGGTGTGCATTCCAGGCGATATTGCTGAAACCAAATAGGACAGCAATGTGGTGGTTTAGTTGAGCTTCAGCATTTTTGAACCATGCCAAAGAGGGACGGAACTTTGGCTGAAGATGCAACCAACCTGCAAAGAGGAGCCAACAAACCAAGATGTTGATGAAGATTGCACCTTGGAATAGTTGCTCATTTGTGCGCATTCCGATGGTGTACCACCAGTGGTAAAGACCGGAATAAGCAATATTTACAGGGCCACTTGCACCTGCTTGGGTCATGGCATCAGTAATGCCTTGTCCAAAGTGGGGATCCCAGATTGCGTGTGCAATGGGACGAACATGCAGTGGGTCAGTGACCCATTGCTCAAAGTTGCCTTGCCAGGCGATATGGAACAGGTTCCCAGCAACCCAAAGACCAATGATTGCAAGATGACCGAAATGTGTGGAGAAAATCTTTTGATAAAGACGCTCCTCGGTCATGCCATCGTGGCTCTCAAAATCGTGAGCCGTGGCGATGCCGTACCAAATACGACGGGTTGTGGGGTCCTGTGCCAGACCCTGACTAAACGAAGGAAATTTCGTTGCCATGTGGGAATAAGGTCAGGAGAGGTCAGCCGAGGCCAATAAGGCGGGCGTGGAAGAAGGCCCAGGTGGTAACTATTCCGCCTAGGAGGAAGTGAGTAACACCTACTGCACGGCCTTGGGTGATAGATAGAGCTCGTGGTTGGATTGTTGGTGCCAACTTGAGCTTGCTATGAGCCCAAATGATGGACTCAAACAATTCTTGCCAATAGCCGCGGCCTGTGAATAAGAACATCAGGCTGAATGCCCAGATGAAATGGGCGCCAAGGAACAACAAGCTGTAGCCAGCTGTTGCTTGACCATAGCCAGTAAGTACCTGTGAGGATTGAGCCCATAGGAAATCACGCAGCCACCCATTGATTGTGATGGAGCTTTGCGCAAAGTTTCCACCAGTGAGTCCCCATACATCGCTTTGCATCTTCCAAGAGAAATAGAAGATAACTACGGAAAGGGAGTTGTACATCCAGAAGAGACCTAGGAATACATGGTCCCATGAGGAAACCTGACATGTACCTCCACGTCCTGGGCCATCACAAGGGAAGCGGAAACCAAGCTTTGCCTTATCAGGAATCAAGCGTGAGCTTCTTGCATAAAGGACACCCTTTAGAAGAATTAGGAGGGTTACATGGATGGTGAAAGCATGTACATGGTGGATCATTAAATCCGCCGTTCCCAAGGGTATTGAGAAAGCATCACTAACCCCACCAGGAATTGGACCAGCTCCAACAAGATCTCCTGTTCCTACAGAACCTTTCCAGAGATTTTGTACCCACTGAGCAAGTACTGGCTGTAATTGGATGGCAGTGTCGCTAAACATGTCACTTGGACGTCCCAGTGCGCGCATTACATCGTTGTGGATATAAAGCCCAAAGCTATGGAAACCAATAAACATGCAAACCCAGTTCAGTTGACTGATGATTGCGTCACGCGCTTTCAATATTCGATCAAGAACGTTGTCTATATGTAGAGCTGGATCGTAGTCACGAATCATGGCAATTCCGCCATGTGCAGCAGCACCACAAATAAACAACCCTCCTATCCACATGTGATGAGTGAAAAGGCCAAGGACAGTTGGGTAATCAAGTGACAGATATGGATAGGCAGGAAGTGCATATTGATGATGAGCAACAACAATGCTTCCAGAACCAATCATCGCCAGATTGATACTTAGCTGACCATGCCAGCTATTGCTTAAGAAATCGAAGATTCCTTCATGCCCTTTTGGAGCAGGGAAGAGGATGGGATCACCTTTATGGTTATCCATAATTTCCTTCATCCTGTGGCCAACTCCGTGGACGCTATTGCCCCACATGTGGCCACCGATAATTGCAAACACACCCCATGCCAAATGGTGATGGGAGATGTCTGTCATCCAGAGACTTCCTGTAACTGGATTTAAGCCTCCTTTATTGGTGAGGATATCGCTAAAGGCCCACCAATTAAGAGTGAAGAAATTTTCAACTGTGCGACCAGCGAGGCTAGGAAAAATCTGTCCTGCTACTTGAGGGTCACAGAGCCTGGTGGAGAGGTTGGTAATGTCGGCAGCGCTAGCAATGGTTACGCCATCAACAACAAGCGGCGAGCCGGCATCAATGGCATCCATCATTGCCGCAACAGGTGCACCGATATGAATCAGGTGACCAGCCCAGGCAATTGATCCCAAACCAAACAGAACAATCTGATGGTGCTGCATCATTGGTTCAATTTTTTGGAACCAACTCAGCTTTGGAGCTGCCTTGTGATAGTGGTAGATACCTCCATGGAGCATTAAACCCGCAAACACAACAGCACCAATGGCTAATGCCATTAACTGTGTCTCGCTGGTGATGCCCCAAGATCTCCACATCTGGAAAATACCTGAGGTGATCTGAAGGCCATGGAATCCGGCCCCCACATCACCATTCATCACTTCTTGCCCCACAATTGGCCAGACAACCTGCGCACTAGGTTTTACATGCGTTGGGTCTGCTAACCAACCGGAGTAATTAGAGAAGCGAGCGCCATGGAAAAAGGCACCACTCATCCAGATGAAGACGATTGCTAGATGACCGAAGTGGGCCGAAAAGATCTTTCGGCTTGTTTCTTCAAGATCACCTATATGGGTGTCAAAGTCGTGAGCGTCAGCGTGGAGATTCCAAATCCATGTTGTGGTTTTGGGTCCTTTAGCGAGGCTTCGTGACCAGAAACCGGCATTACCGGCTTTTTCAAGATCGGCTGGGACATGGTCCCTGTCGACAGG
This sequence comes from Prochlorococcus sp. AG-463-F15, assembly GCA_003211755.1. Lineage (GTDB taxonomy): Bacteria > Cyanobacteriota > Cyanobacteriia > PCC-6307 > Cyanobiaceae > AG-363-K07. The sequence continues at coordinate 12,065 of QCRS01000008.1, forward strand.
CTGGTTATAAGGAGTCGGAACTCCTGAAGCGTTTGCTTTCTCCCCACGTTCTGGTGGGCTAATGGTCATCGAGAGATTCCTCGAGGTATGGGATCGAGGTGGTTTTCCACCGCATAGACAAGGGTTGAAACTTGTCTTTTGCCATAAGTCACCACTACTTTATTTGGTAGAGCTGACTTGTGGATGTAAGTGTCAGCAAGGGATTTCCTTTGCTAACACTGTTGAAAGGGTTCCCTGGTTTAGGGTCCGCATCCTAAAAGCTTAGAACCGAGAGTCTGTTACTACCTGGCCACGTAACAAATGTTCTACCCACTGGGCATTCCTACCTGCTTTTGGAAATATCGCAAAATGCTTGTGGGCCTTCTTGTTGCATTGCTTTTGCACTTCTTTTCAGCTTTTCCTGTCAGCGCCTTATCTAACTTTTCATCTGATGAAGGAGGACTCAATAACGAAGAATTGGTTGAATCCAAACCTTTTGAAGGTGGATTGCAAGAGGTGTCTCCTCCAGTAGGAACTGAAAAAATTCGAGAAAGATTAGGGCGTTACCACCCTCAATTGAGCCTTTTGTCTCCCTCGCAAGAGGAAATTCTTTTAAAAGGAATTAACGAAAAGTGGGAGCTTGTTTTTAATTTGAGTGATTGGCCTTTAGCTGAAGATGCTGAATTGGGCTTAGGACCTCATCTTGTCGTTCAGGTGGATGATGACCACCCAATTCGAATCGCTTCTTCAGTTGGGCAAAGGATCGTGATACCTATGGATGGATTAAATCCAGGCACACACAGGATAGGAGCTTATCTTGCCTTTCCTTGGGGAGAAGCTTTAAAGGAACCAGGTACAAGTATTCAATCGAGAATTAGTTTCTTCAAAAAAACTGAGGGGACACAACCAGACCTTGATCAACCTTGGTTGACAGTTGTAAGCCCTTCTACCTTGACTTTTAAAGAACCATTATTAATTGATACTTTAATATGGAATGCACCTTTGCAAGGTTTAAAGGAAGGGGATGATAGATGGAGATTGAATATAATTATTAATGGTGATAGTTTTTTGATGGATCGTCAGGAGGCTATTTGGGTAAAAGGACTTGATTCAGGAACAAATGTTGTTCAATTTCAACTATTGGATACTTTTGGGGAGCTTATTGATCCGATTTTCAATAACCAGTTAAGGCTTTTTAACAGTTCCGACGCTGAAGACCCAATTTGGTTGGATTCAATCTTGAGCCCAAATGATTTGTTCAAATTGCTAGGAGAGAATGATGAGTCAAAGGTAACTTCACTATCTAAAGATCAAAGTGGTTTTGAGAATCAATTTACTCTTCCAAAAGAAAAAGATGATCCTTCAATTGCAAAATATGAGTTACTTTTTCCACTACAGCCAAAGTAAAAATCTTTCTGATTACTTTATTAAAGTGAAGTATTCTTATTGATTTTATTGATCTTAACAAGATAGCTTGTCAAAGTAGTTTTGTTAAGACATAGTTTTTATTTAAAGTTAGACATCATTTACTTTCCTTTTTTTTGAAATCCCCTGATTAACCCTAATTCCTCAAACAGTATTAAAAGAATCGCACTCGGACTTTCTAGTAGTTCCTGGAAATTACTCCAAAGGCTAAAAGCGCGAAAGCATGTTGATTTGTTGGCTCTTACCCCTGGGGCTGCTTCTCAATTGGATTGCTTATCTGAAGACTTACTAGTTGGCTCAGCTTCTGAAATACTTCTTACGCATTGGCGTCCAGGTGGTTCATTAATTGTTGTCGGTGCAATAGGGGCTGTTACACGCTTAATAGCGCCTTTATTAGGTAGTAAGGAAGATGATCCAGCTGTAGTTGTATTGGATGCAAGTGGATTGAATGTTGTACCTGTTTTGGGAGGCCATAAGGCTGGTGCAGAACAGTTGGCTTTGCAGCTAGCTGAGGAATTAGGGGGTAATGCTGTCCTTACAGGTGATTCGAGTAGCCAAGGACTTCTTCCCTTAGACAGTTTTGGAGAAGCTTGGGGCTGGCAACGTATGGGTGCAAGTTCCTCCTGGCATGAATTGATGTTGCATCAGGCGAGAGGAGGGTGTTTGCAAGTTGTTCAGTCTTCAGGCTCTAAATTGTGGTTCACTTCTAAAGCTGCAATTAACTCTTTAGATGTTAATAAAAGAGATGAACTTTGCTCACCTAAAAATTTTCTTATTGGTCCATATGCTTCGAAGGAGTGTTGTTGGCATCCATCAACACTCTGGGTTGGGATTGGTTGTGAAAGAAATTCAAGCCAAAGTTTGCTTGAACGTGCATTGGAAAATGCTTTAGCAGAAGTTGGTTTGGCCAGTGAGGCTATAGCTGGCTTTGCAAGTATTGAGCTCAAATCTGATGAGCCTGCTTTGTTAGCTCTTTCGAAGAAGAAAAGTAGGCCTATTCGATTTTTTAAGGCTGAAATGCTTGCACAAGTTTCTGTGCCCAATCCCTCTGAAGCTGTTAAAGCAGCAGTTGGTTCATCTTCAGTGGCTGAAGCTGCTGCGATTCTGGCTGCAGAAAAAGATGGAATGTTGTTGAAGGAGAAGCAGGTTTATTTACCTCTACCCGGAGAACAAGGTGCTGTCACGATTGCTATATCTCAAGCAAAGGTACCTTTCGCTCCAAAACTTGGGGAGCTTCATTTGATTGGGAGTGGTCCAGGCGATCTTGCTTATTTAACTAATGATGCACGTTTTGCTTTGTCAAGAAGTGCAGTTTGGATTGGTTATGAACGTTATCTAGATTTATTGGAACCAATACGAAGGTGTGATCAAGTGCGTATAGACGGGCAACTCACATATGAGCATGATCGTTGTCGGCAAGCTCTTGAGTTGGCAAGAGAAGGTATTCGAGTTGCTCTTATATCTTCTGGTGATAGTGGCATTTATGGCATGGCTGGTTTGGCTTTGGAACTCTGGTTAGAGGAACCTGAAATTGAGCGTCCAAGCTTCTCGATTCATCCTGGAATCACTGCTGTGCAATTAGCAGCTTCGCGGCTAGGGGGACCCTTGATGAATGATTTCTGTACACTAAGTCTTAGTGATAAGTTGACTCCTTGGCGAGTAATTAAGGAGCGCCTTAAGGGAGCTCTTATAGGAAACTTTGTAATTGCTATTTATAATCCTAAATCAAATGATCGTGATTGGCAGCTTCAATCTGCATTGAATATAATTAGAGAATATCGTGCGGAGAATACTCCAGTAGCATTTGCTCGTCAATTAGCAAGATCAGAGGAGAAAATCGATGTATATACTCTTGCTAATTGTCCTGTAGATAAAGTTGATATGCTTACGACAGTATTAATAGGGAATACTCAAAGCTTTTTAAAGCATGATTATTTTGTTACTCCTCGTGGATATTTAAGCCCTTGAAAAGTAGTCAAGCCTTCCTAATCGGGATGACAGGATTCGAACCTGCGGCCCCTTCGTCCCGAACGAAGTGCGCTACCAAACTGCGCCACATCCCGAAGAGCTGAGTTTAGAAGATTTTGCAAAAAAAGATTGTTTTGCCTCCAGTGTTTCTAGAGTGGTTTTATTAGAGGCACTGCCTTGCTTAAACCCGATTGGTTACGCGTTAAGGCTCCCCAGCAAGAACGCATTGGCACAGTATCTGACCTTCTGGCAGATTTGAATCTAAATACGGTTTGTCAAGAAGCTAGTTGTCCAAATATTGGCGAATGCTTTGCAGGTGGCACGGCTACATTTTTGATCATGGGACCAGGCTGTACCAGGGCCTGCCCTTACTGCGATATTGATTTTGATAAAAGTGTTCGTGCATTGGATCCAACAGAACCCTTTCGCCTTGGAGAAGCGGTTGCTCGTATGGGCCTCAGTCATGTTGTGATTACTTCTGTTAATCGTGATGATTTAGTGGATGGTGGAGCTAATCAATTTGTTGCTTGCATTGAACAGATTCGCAATCGTTCTTTGAACACAACAATTGAATTATTGGTACCTGACTTTTGTGGAAATTGGGATGCTTTGAGTTGTGTTTTGGATGCAGCACCAAATGTGCTAAATCATAATATTGAGACTGTACCTAGACTATATAAAAAGACTAGGCCACAGGGAGATTATAAACTTTCTTTAGATCTTTTAAAACGTGTTAGAGATGGCTGGGCTAATGTTTATACAAAATCAGGCTTAATGGTTGGTTTGGGAGAAACAGATGATGAAGTGATGAAGGTGATATCAGATTTAAGCTTGCATCACGTTGATATCGTAACGATTGGACAATACCTTTCCCCTAGCCCTAAGCACTTGCCAGTACAAAGATATGTCACCCCAAAGGAGTTTGATTGTTATAAAAAATTTGGGGAAGAAGAACTTGGTTTTTTACAGGTTATTAGTTCACCTTTGACACGTAGTAGTTATCATGCTGGTGAAGTTCAGAAGCTTATGAAAACTCACCCTCGCTGATATTAGATTAATGGCCTACCTGAAACTGGGACCCATTCTTGTAGTTTCCATGTTACTAGTCCCGCAAGGATTATGGGATCTCTTTCAATTATAGATTTAGCCTTTTGGAAGGAATCAGCTTCAATCATTAATAATCCACCACCACCGGGGGCTCCATTTTTGTCGACTAGATAACCACTCGAGACTGTAATTCCTAAATCTTTCAATTTCAATACCCAAGAATAATGCTCATTGATATATTTCATTCTTACTTCTTGATCAAGCTTGATTGTTTCAGAAGTAAAATGTTCAGTTTTTATATACCAAGGCATAAATCAAGAGGCTACTTTTTCTAGAACCGTTATGCCTAACTTTTCCTTTTCACTTGGAGGTACAAGCATCTTAAACCTCTTCTTCCATAAGATCCAATCAGAAAGAATTTCCTTGGCTTTTTGACTTTGAGTGTGATGATAATGTGATTTTACAAGTGTTTGAAGAATGTTTTCTTGATATTCATTAGAGAGCTGATGAATTTGAACAATTTCTTTGTTGATTCGATCAATTACCTCGTTATTTTCATCAAGTAGGAATGTCACTCCACCTGTCATTCCTGCGCCTACATTGCGACCTGTGGAACCTAATATGACGATGACACCGCCAGTCATGTATTCGCAACAATGGTCACCTGTTCCTTCGATAACGGCTGTCACTCCACTGTTGCGAACAGCGAAACGTTCACCTGCTCTTCCAAGGGCAAATAGTTCTCCGCCAGTAGCACCATATAGACATGTATTGCCCAGTATTACTTGATTCCTAATTTCTTGATTGTTTGATGGAGGGACAATTATTAAGCGACCACCATTTATACCTTTTCCTACATAATCATTGGCTTCACCAACGAGACGAATATTCATACCTTGAATAACAAAAGCCCCGAAGCTCTGACCAGCAGATCCGGAAAAAGTGAAGTCAAGTTGGCCTTTAAATCCTTTGTTGCCATGCCGCTCTGCGATCTCGCCAGAAATTCGAGCACATACACTGCGATCAGTGTTTTGGATGTTTATTGTTTTAGCGGCTTTGCCATGGCTATGAATTGCTGCAATTAGTTCGGGATCATTGAGAAGTTGTTTTTCGAGAACTTCGCCATTCCCATGAGCGCTGGTTTCATGACATAGCCATGATCTATCTTCTGCTTCTTTTATTGGTTTTAGAAGGCAGGAGAGATCAATTGCATTGGTTTTTGCCAGTTTGACTTTTCTTGGTTCCAGTAAATCTGTACGACCAATTAGGTCTTCAAGACGGCTCACACCAAGAGTGCTCATTAGTTGACGTACTTCCTCAGCAATGAAAATAAAAAAGTTCACAACATGCTCTGGGGTTCCAGGAAAACGTTTGCGTAAAGCTTCTTGTTGAGTTGCCACTCCTACCGGACACTTGTTGGTATGACATACCCGAGCCATGATGCATCCTTCCGCGATCATGGCTACTGAGCCAAATCCATATTCCTCAGCACCAAGCAATGCTGCTATTACTACGTCCCAGCCAGTTTTTAAGCCGCCATCAGCTCGAAGTAAAACACGATCACGCAAACCATTCTCAAGCAGTGAGCGATGTACTTCGCTGAGCCCTAATTCCCAGGGACTGCCTGCATGTTTTATTGAACTCAGTGGAGAGGCACCAGTACCTCCGTCATGGCCGGAAATTTGGATTACATCAGCATTTGCCTTGGCTACTCCTGCAGCAATAGTTCCGATGCCGATTTCAGCTACTAATTTGACGCTGACTTTTGCGGTTGGGTGAACTTGATGCAGATCATGAATTAATTGAGCTAAATCTTCAATTGAATAGATGTCGTGGTGCGGTGGAGGTGAAATAAGCGCAACCCCAGGCTTGCTATTCCGTAATTTCGCTATATATCGATCTACCTTTGGACCAGGTAGCTGGCCTCCTTCTCCAGGCTTTGCTCCTTGTGCAACTTTTATCTCAAGTTGCTTTCCACTGCGAAGATACTCAGGGGTTACGCCAAAGCGTCCTGAAGCAATTTGTTTGATTGCAGAGCAAGCAGTATCACCATTTCTTAGTCCCTTAATTGTGGGCAATGTTGCTGAGCGACTATCTGCATTTACGTCATCAAGGATTTTGAAACGTGCAGGATCTTCCCCTCCTTCGCCGCTATTGCTTTTGCCGCCAATTCGATTCATTGCCACTGCGAGGACTTCATGAGCTTCTCTAGAGAGTGCTCCAAGACTCATGCCACCAGTGCAAAAACGTTTGCAAATATTTTCTACACTTTCCACTTGATCTAATGGGATAGGTTTTATTGCTTTTCGCAGGTTTAGTAAATCGCGTAGAGAAGTTGAAGGCCTATTTTCTAGCAAGGTTTGATATGTTGAAAAGTGGTTATAACCTGGCCCAGCTTTTACTGCCTTGTGAAGGGCTTTAGACATTTCAGGAGTGTTGAGATGAAACTCTCCACCACTTCGATATTGAACGAACCCCATAAATTCCAACTTATTGCGATCTAGTTCTGGAAATGCCTTGGTATGGAAGGTAATTGTCTCGCTAGCTAATTCTTGAAGGCTTAGGCCTGCCACTCTGCTAGTGGTGCCTTTAAAAGCTAAATCAATCAGATCAGCTCCAATGCCGATGGCCTCAAAAATCTGAGCACCGTGGTAACTAGCTAGTAGTGATATTCCAATTTTGGAGAGGATCTTACGTACTCCATCTTCAAGGGCCTTGCGCAAGTTGGCTTGTGCCTCGCAAATGTTCAGGTTTGTGAGTTTGCCAGTTTCAATAAGCTTTTGAGTTCTTGGATGTTTCCACCAATGTCTTGTTGTTTCCCAAGTTAGCCAAGGACACACCGCGCTTGCCCCGTAACCGATCAGACATGCCATATGGTGAGTGCTCCAGCACTGTGCTGTATCAACAACTATTGAGGCATTAAGTCGTAAGCCTTGCTTAAGCAGATGGTGATGAACTGCCCCAACTGCTAATAAAGGTGGAATGTAGCTATTGCTTGCATTGACTCCTCTATCAGACAGCACCAAGATTTGCATGCCATTGCGAACTGCATCCTCAGCTTCAAGACATAGGGAGTTGACTTTCTGGGCTAGCCCTGAGGGCCCATCACAAATTGGGAGCAATGTAGAAAGAGTTTTCGCGCTGAGGCCTTGGTGAACTAACTGGTGAAGTTCAGCTTCATTAAGAACAGGAGTTTGGAGGTGAATTACAGAAGCTGCACTGGATTTAGGTAATAAAGGTGATCCACGTTTGCCCAAATGCATTTCTAGACTCATTACAAGCTTTTCGCGTAATGGGTCTATAGGTGGGTTGGTTACCTGCGCAAATCTTTGTTTGAAGTAGTCGTAAAGCAGATGAGGTTTTCCAGAAAGGATTGCTAGAGGTATGTCATCGCCCATACAGAAGGTAGGTTCCTTGGCCCCTCCAGCCATTGCATCGATGATCAAGTCGAAGTCTTCAGAGGAGAAGCCAAAGGTTGTTTGTTGTTGAAGTAGTTCGAAACTTCCTAGCTTTGTTTTCTCTTCCCATGCTTGTGGAAGGAGAGCTTTCCTATTTTGAGTTAGCCAATTTTGATAAGGATTGCGTCTGGCTGCTTCTTTTTTAACGTCCCAATTTCGAAGAATTCGACCTTTCTCAAGATCAACAGCAAGCATTTGGCCAGGACCTAGGCGTCCTTTTTCAATTATTCGACTCTCTTCAAGTTCAACGACACCAGTTTCAGAACCCATAATCACAAAACCATCCTTTGTTATGCAATAACGGGCGGGACGCAAACCGTTTCGATCAAGTGTTGCTCCAACAGAGCAACCATCTGAAAAGACAAGTAATGCTGGTCCATCCCAAGCTTCTTGAGTACATGCAGAAAATTCGTAGAAAGCTTGTATTTCTGGTTGTTCTTTTAGTTCTGGTTGCTCGCGAAATGCTTCTGGGACTAGGGTTAGAAGACTTTCGGTAATAGGGCGACCACTTCGGACTAGCAGCTCTAAAGTTGCATCAAGGTTTGCAGAATCACTAAAGGAAGGATTCACGACTGGTTTCAAATCTGCTGCTTTTTCCCCCCAGACTTCATCAAGGTTGACTTCCGTCGCTTTTGCCCAATTGAGATTTCCTAGAAGCGTATTGATTTCACCGTTATGTCCTAATAGACGCATTGGTTGAGCTAATGGCCAGCGAGGAAGAGTATTTGTGCTGAATCGGCGATGATAAACAGCAAATGCAATTTCGAAGCGCGGGTCTCTTAGATCTGAATAGAAGGCTGATAGGACTTCAGATCTGACCATCGCTTTGTAAACAACTGTTCTGCTGCTTAAAGAGGCTATATAAAGCTCATTGGAGCTTTCTCCCCAGTTTTGTCTAGCCCGTTCACCAATGCGTCTGCGCAATCGAAATAACTCAGCCTCTAACCCATTGCCTGTTTTTGATCCTTCGACTAACCATTGCTCGATAAATGGTGCTGTATCACGAGCAAGAGGCCCTAAGACTGAACTATCGATTGGTACTACTCGCCACCCCCTTGAGTTGAGTCCTATGGCTTTTGCTTCTTGTTCACAAAAATGTTTGGCTTGACTTCTGAGGGAAGGATCACGAGGCATAAAAATCATGCCCAGGCCAGTTGATTCGCTTTTGGTATTAGCTCCTTGCCAAATCTGCTTTAAATAATTCCAAGGAATCGCGCAAAGGATGCCTGCCCCGTCGCCAGAATCACTATCACCCCCACAGCCACCTCTGTGCTCCATGCAGCTCAAGCCGCGCAGAGCTTGTTGGAGAACCCAATTGCTCTGTTCACCTTTTATTTGGGCTAAAAAGCCTACGCCACAGGAATCCCTCTCTCCAGAGATGGAATTAGGGGCGCTGCTGTCGCAGTAAGGCCAATTAGAACTACGTGGAAGTTGAGACATAAACTTCAACCGAATTCTTTCCTGACGCCGAAGCGAATGGGAAGCAGTGGAAGGGGCAATTAATAATCCTAGAGAGGAATCTCCCAATAATTGAATAGGCAGAGCTAAGGATGTTGTAAGTAATCCATCTGAGATTCAATATTTCTATAGCTGAACTAGAGCGCAAAGGGGATTGTTGCTTGTAATGGCTTTGCATCTTTCGAAGAACATTCCTTTGCATTCAGAAGTATCGGTTTAAATAAGTTCCTTTTTTGTTCCAATAGTTGGCTTTTTGGATTGATGGTTTTTGCTTAGTTAACTGGTCCACTTGGTGCTTGGTCAGGCGAACCAGTAATGTGTTGGATTATGGAGTTAGGTCGGATCTCCGGCCAAATGTTGATAGTCGATGCCAACCATCCAACAGTTAATTCGTACTGAGCGTCAGCGCCTTACGCGTAAAACCAAATCACCAGCTTTGCGTGCTTGTCCTGAACGTAGAGGAGTTTGTACGAGGGTTTACACCTCTACCCCGAAAAAACCAAATTCGGCGTTACGCAAAGTTGCGCGTGTTCGCTTAACTTCAGGTTTCGAAGTTACTGCTTATATCCCTGGGATTGGTCACAATTTGCAAGAACACTCTGTTGTTTTGCTACGAGGAGGAAGAGTCAAAGACTTGCCAGGGGTTCGTTACCACATAATCCGGGGAACTCTCGATACAGCAGGTGTAAAAGATCGTCGTCAGGCACGCTCCAAGTACGGCGCAAAAGCCCCCAAAGAATAGAAGATTGAAAACTACTCTTCTTTTAGTTCATTTCATTTAATCCTGACTCTTTATGTCTCGTCGTAACGCTGCAGAGAAACGTCCGGTTCTTCCTGATCCTCAGTTCAACAGTCGATTGGCCACCATGATGGTTGCCAGATTGATGAAACATGGTAAAAAATCTACAGCCCAAAGAATTTTGTCTGAAGCTTTTGGATTAATAAATGAGAGGACAGGAAACGATCCTATTGAGCTTTTTGAAACAGCAATTAAAAATGCAACTCCACTTGTTGAAGTAAGGGCCAGAAGGGTTGGTGGAGCGACTTATCAGGTTCCCATGGAGGTTCGTCAGGAGCGTGGAACTGCAATGGCACTTCGTTGGTTAGTTAATTTCTCAAGGTCAAGAAATGGTCGCAGTATGGCTCAAAAGCTTGCTGCTGAACTTATGGATGCCGCTAATGAGTCTGGAAGTGCTGTTCGCAAACGAGAAGAAACTCATAAGATGGCAGAAGCGAATAAAGCATTTGCTCATTACCGATATTGAGAATTTAATTAATCAATTCAGCCATCTTTATCCCTCAATGGAGGGGGCTGACCTGTAGAGTCACAGCCGCTTTTATTCCCCAATCCCGGAGATTTTCCCGTGGCTCGTGCCTTCCCCTTGGAACGCGTCAGAAATATAGGAATCGCAGCCCATATTGACGCTGGTAAAACAACTTGTACTGAGCGCATCTTGTTTTATTCAGGTGTAGTTCACAAGATGGGAGAGGTCCATGATGGAGCTGCTGTAACTGACTGGATGGCGCAGGAAAGAGAAAGGGGAATAACAATTACGGCAGCTGCTATTTCTACAACTTGGCAAGAGCACAGAATTAATATCATTGATACTCCAGGTCACGTTGACTTCACTATCGAAGTTGAACGCTCCATGAGAGTGCTTGATGGAGTGATTGCTGTTTTTTGTGCAGTTGGTGGAGTTCAGCCTCAATCAGAAACTGTGTGGCGTCAGGCTGACCGCTACTCGGTTCCTAGGATGGTGTTTGTGAATAAGATGGATCGAACAGGTGCAGACTTCCTAAAAGTTTATGGGCAGATCAAGGATCGTTTAAAAGCAAATGCAGCCCCAATTCAATTGCCAATAGGAGCTGAAAATGATTTAAAAGGCATTGTTGATCTTGTTAGTAATAAGGCCTTTATTTATAAAGATGATCTAGGTAAGGATATTGAGGAGACAGAAATTCCTGCTGACATGAAAGAGCTTGCGGCTGAATGGAGATCTAAGTTGATGGAGTCTGTTGCTGAAACTGATGAAAATCTTATTGAGACATTCTTAGAAGAAGGTGAACTTAACCAAGAGCAACTTGAGAAAGGAATCCGAGAAGGGGTTTTAAAGCATGGATTAGTGCCAATGCTTTGTGGATCTGCCTTTAAGAATAAAGGTGTTCAATTACTTCTTGATGCTGTTGTTAATTACCTTCCAGCTCCTGTAGATGTCCCTCCTATTCAAGGTTTACTTCCTAATGGGAATGAGGCCTTGCGTACATCTGATGACAATGCACCTTTTAGTGCTTTGGCGTTCAAGGTCATGTCCGATCCTTATGGAAAGTTGACCTTTGTAAGGATGTATTCAGGTGTTCTTTCTAAAGGTAGTTATGTACTTAACTCCACGAAGGATGAAAAGGAGAGAATATCTCGTTTGATCATTCTTAAGGCTGATGACCGTGAAGAGGTTGATGAGCTTAGAGCAGGAGATCTAGGGGCAGTTCTTGGTTTGAAGAACACCACCACAGGTGACACTTTGTGCACTACTGATGATCCAATCGTTCTGGAGACTCTTTTCATACCAGAACCTGTGATCTCAGTAGCAGTAGAACCCAAGACAAAAGGTGATATGGAAAAGCTTTCAAAGGCATTAACTGCCTTGGCAGAAGAAGATCCTACTTTTCGTGTAAGTACTGATCCTGAAACTAATCAAACTGTCATTGCTGGCATGGGGGAACTACACCTAGAGATTCTGGTTGATCGAATGTTGCGTGAGTTCAAGGTAGAAGCAAATATTGGGGCGCCACAGGTTTCTTATAGAGAAACAATTCGTGCAAGCGCATCTGGTGAAGGCAAGTTTGCGAGGCAAACAGGAGGAAAAGGTCAATATGGACATGTTGTTGTTGAAGTTGAACCAGGAGAGCCAGGAACAGGCTTTGAGTTTGTAAATAAAATTGTTGGTGGTGTTGTTCCTAGGGAATACATCAAACCTGCCGAATCTGGTATGAAGGAAACCTCAGAGTCTGGGGTGATTGCAGGCTATCCATTGATTGATGTGAAAGTCACACTTGTCGATGGCTCATATCACGATGTTGACTCATCAGAAATGGCTTTTAAAATTGCCGGCTCAATGGCATTCAAAGATGGAGTTAGAAAGTGCAACCCTGTACTCCTTGAGCCAATGATGAAGGTCGAAGTCGAGGTCCCAGAGGACTTCCTTGGCTCCGTAATTGGCGACTTGTCTTCACGCAGAGGACAGGTTGAAGGACAGTCCATCGACGATGGACTGTCTAAAGTAAATGCCAAAGTGCCTCTGGCTGAAATGTTTGGCTACGCCACTACGCTCCGATCAATGACCCAAGGTCGGGGTATCTTTTCTATGGAGTTCAGCAATTACGAGGAAGTTCCTCGTAATGTGGCTGAAGCAATTATCTCCAAGAATCAGGGCAATTCCTGATCTCTAACACCTCTTTTTTACCCCCGATTCTTTAACACAATGGCCCGCGAGAAGTTTGAGAGGAACAAGCCTCACGTCAACATCGGTACCATTGGTCATGTTGACCACGGTAAAACCACCCTTACTGCAGCAATTACTAATGTGCTCTCCAAGAAAGGGCAGGCTAAGGCACAAGATTATGGCGACATAGATGGTGCCCCAGAAGAGCGTGAACGCGGTATCACAATCAATACTGCTCACGTGGAATATGAGACCGATGGTCGTCACTATGCTCACGTGGATTGTCCTGGTCACGCGGATTATGTGAAAAATATGATTACAGGTGCAGCTCAGATGGACGGAGCAATCATTGTTGTTGCTGCCACTGATGGTGCAATGGCGCAAACTAAGGAGCACATTCTTTTAGCTAAGCAAGTTGGCGTACCTTCTTTGGTAGTAGCTCTCAACAAATGCGACATGGTTGATGATGAAGAAATGATTGAACTCGTGGAGATGGAGATTCGAGAGCTCCTTTCTAGTTATGACTTCCCTGGAGATGACATTCCAGTAGTTCAGGTTTCAGCTCTTAAGGCTTTAGAAGGAGATTCTTCATGGGAAGGCAAGATTGACGAATTGATGTCAGCTGTTGACGAGTCAATCCCTGAACCTGAGAGAGAGGTGGACAAACCATTCCTTATGGCTGTTGAGGATGTCTTCTCAATTACTGGCCGTGGAACAGTTGCTACTGGCCGAATTGAGAGAGGAAAAGTCACAGTCGGAGAAGAGGTGGAAATAGTGGGCATCAAAGATACCCGCTTGACTACTGTTACTGGTGTTGAGATGTTCCGCAAACTTCTTGATGAAGGTATGGCAGGTGACAACGTGGGACTATTGCTAAGAGGAATTCAGAAGGAAGATATAGAACGTGGAATGGTGCTTGTTAAAAAAGGCTCAATTACTCCTCATACAAAGTTTGAAGGAGAAGTTTATGTTCTGAAGAAAGAAGAAGGTGGTCGGCATACTCCTTTCTTTGCTGGATATCGCCCACAGTTCTATATCAGGACAACTGACGTGACAGGTCAAATAACTGCTTTTACTGCAGATGACGGCAGTAATGTAGAAATGGTTATGCCTGGTGACAGAATTAAAATGACTGGCGAGCTTATTTGTCCAGTCGCTATAGAGAAGAATATGCGTTTTGCTATCAGAGAAGGTGGTCGTACCATTGGTGCGGGTGTTGTCTCAAAGATTCTCGAGTAGTTTGCAGGTGGGGATGGCTAGATTTTTCACTAGTCATCCTCTAGTCTGAATTCTGGGGCAAATAAATTTTGCCGCACTGCAAACGAACCTTGAAAATCAATCTTAAAAACCTTTAAGGGAACAAACAGGAATTTTTATGTCTACGGCAATTGCTCAGCAAAAGATACGTATCCGCCTTAAAGCTTTTGACAGGCGTATGCTCGATCTCTCCTGTGAAAAAATCATAGAGACCGCAGATAACACATCTGCCACGGCAATCGGCCCTATTCCATTGCCTACCAAAAGAAAGATTTATTGCGTACTTCGTTCCCCCCACGTTGATAAAGATTCAAGGGAGCATTTTGAAACTCGTACTCATAGACGGATTATTGATATTTACAGCCCTTCTGCGAAGACCATCGATGCGTTAATGAAGCTAGATCTTCCAAGTGGAGTTGATATTGAAGTTAAGCTCTGATGCTTTCACTACTACCAACTCAACATAAGTTCTCTAGGATTTAGTTCTGTTTGGGAAGATTCCCGTGACCGATCTGGCAGTCAGGGAGTTGCCACTTTTTCCATTACCGGATGTAGTGCTCTTCCCTCAGGAAGTTTTGCCACTTCATATATTCGAGTCTCGCTACAGGATTATGTTGCGGAGTGTTTTGGAACGTGATAGCCGTTTTGGTGTTGTTCGTTGGGATCCAGTAACTAAGACAATGTCAGATGTGGGATGTTGTGCAGAGATCATTAAATGCCATACATCTGAAGATGGTCGCAGCAATATCATCACTCTCGGTCAGCAAAGATTCCGAGTACTTGAGATAATTAGAGAAGCACCCTTTCTCACTGCAATGGTTAGTTGGATAGAGGATGAAGAAGTTAAAAATCCAGATGAATTGAATCAGTTATCTGATTCGGTTTTAATAGCTCTCCAAGATGTGGTGTCCCTGACAGGTAAATTGCGAGATTCCGAGACAGTTTTACCTGATGACTTACCCGATCTACCAAGAGAACTTTCATTTTGGATTGGCGCACATTTAGCAGGACCGGTTGCTAAAGAACAACAGAATTTACTAGAAATTAGTAACACCCTTGATCGGTTAAAACGTGAATATGAGATGCTTGACAATACTCGCAGACAGCTTGCTGCAAGAACAGTAATCAAAGAAACTTTGTCAAATGTAGATCAGGCAAATAGTTAATGGAGGCTTCTATTTTGATATTGATTGCTCTGGTTCTTACACTCATATTAGCTTTGATTATTTGGTCAAATAAGGATAGAAAGTATCAATCAAGCTTCAGTGTTGCTTCTGCATATGATGCTTGGACAAATGACCAGCTCCTTGAAAAATTGTGGGGAGAACATGTTCATCTTGGCTATTACACTGATTCATTCCTAAAAACGGATTTTCGGGCTGCAAAGATTGATTTCGTCCATCAGTTGGTGAGTTGGAGTGGCTTAGATCAACTCCCTAAAGGTTCTAGGATCCTTGATGTTGGATGTGGGATTGGTGGCAGTGCAAGAATTTTGGCGAGTGATTATGGTTTTGATGTTGTAGGAATAACAATCAGTCCAGAGCAGGTTAGACGAGCTACTGATTTAACACCCAAGACTCTTTTATGTAGATACGAGTTAATGGATGCTCTTGACTTAAAGTTTGAAAAAGGAAGTTTTGATGGAGTTTGGAGTGTAGAAGCAGGCCCTCATATGCCTGATAAGCAGCTTTATGCAGATGAAATGCTCAGAGTTCTAAGGCCTGGTGGTGTTTTGGCTGTAGCGGATTGGAATTCGCGAGATTCATCCAATCGCTTACTGAGCAGCTTTGAAAAGTTTGTGATGAATCAACTACTTAATCAGTGGGCTCATCCTGAATTTGCAACTATTAAAGGCTTTCGTCTGAATTTGTTAAATAGTCGTTTTTGTGGAGGCTCTGTCCAAACAGATAATTGGACAAACTTCACTATTCCTTCTTGGATAGACTCTATTTTGGAAGGCTTTCGTCGCCCTGTTTCAGTTATTCGCTTGGGTCCATTGGCTGTATTAAAGGGATTAAGGGAAATTCCAACTATTTTGTTAATGCGCTGGGCATTTAAAAATGGTCTTATGCAATTTGGTGTCTTTCGCACACGTGGTTGACACTTAGTCGGCTTCTATTTCACTACTTGGATAAGCACCAAAATGTACTAGATGTTCACACAATGGTTTCAATCTCTTCATTAATTTCTTATGTGCCCCAGCTACTGAATTTGATAATTCTAAATCTATAAAGAATATATATTCACCTAGCTCTCTTTTTGATGGTCTTGATTCAATTCGACTCATATTTAACCCTAGATAGGCAATTTGGGAAAGGGCCTTTAGTAATGCCCCAGGTTCATTCGCGCGCAATGAAAAAGCAAGACTTGCTATGTGGCCATTTTGCTCAACCTCCTCTCGTTGAAGTAAAACAAATCTTGTCCTATTTCCTTGAATATCATTAATGGGGTACGCAAGTTCTTGAAGATCTATCAAGTTGTTGGCACATTTTGATCCAATTGCTGCACGAAACTTGCTATTTCTTACCATTTTCACTGCTTCTGCAGTTGAGTTGGTTGGTAATTGAAGTGCATTGGGTAGATTTTTATTTAACCAACCACTGCATTGTGCGAGGGCTTGTGGGTGGGATAGAACTTCCGAAATTTCATTAATAGAACCACTACTTAATAAGCAATGCCTGATTGGCAGTATCAATGCTCTGCGGATAAACAAGTCTGGATGGCTCCAGAGCCCATCAAGACTTGTTGTTACTCCACCTTCGACTGAGTTTTCTATAGGCACTACTGCTACATCGCAAAGTTTCTTTGCGGCATGTTCTATTACTGAGCGCAGGCCTACACAGGGTACAAACTTAGGATTTTCCATTTTTTCTAGCCTAGCCAGTGCAACAGCAGCTTTTTCTGCATAAGTTCCTTCTGGCCCTAGATAAGCGACTTGTGTCGGCATTCGGTAAATCGAACTGAAGGGTCGATAGGATCATGGCGCGTCAGTCGCCGATTATGAGTCTGGCTTTTGAAGCCAAGCAGAAACTTGATCTGCCTGTGGTCAACAACGCCGATCGTCTTTCTGACTATCTCCTTCAACAGGAGAGAGTCGTTGGTGCAATGTTGGATGCAACCAAACTCACTCTTCTTGCTCCAGGAAGCTATCGGTATAACGTAACGAGCTTTAGGGTTTTTCAGTTAGAAGTAAATCCAGTTGTATCAATTGCGGCTCTTAATAGTGAAGGAAAACTCCGTATGTATGCAACTGATAGTGAGCTTGAGGGCCTTGGCCTAGTTGATGACTTCGTCTTGAAATTGGATGCAACTCTAGAGGCAACGCTCAAAGGGCTTGAGGGAGAAGCCTTGCTTGGGGTGACAGTGAGCCCCCCACCACTGTTGAAATTGATTCCTCGCCAAGTGCTTGAAAGCACAGGTCAATCTATTCTGAGCACTATTTTGCTTGGAATAAAGGCTCGTGTTAGTAAGCAACTGGTTGAAGATTTCAGTAAATGGTGTGATGAATAAAGTGGTTATTGAAAAAGAAATTTTAAGTTAGAAGTTTTAAAAGGAATGATTGACGATGTAGACGTGTTGGTCCTATCGCAAGTAGAACTTCTCTATGAGCTTTGGTGCCATAACCAACATTGGTCTTGAGTCCATATTCTGGATAATGCGCTGACAAACGTTTTATAAGGTCATCACGTGCTTCTTTTGCTAGAACACTTGCTGCGGCAATGGCTGGAGATTTGCTTTCTCCATGAATCAAAGTTTGTTGAGGGCCTTTCCAAGGTCTGATTGGTAGCAATCCATCTACTAGAACCAAATCTATTGGCTGCGTGAGTCTTTGCAGAGCTCTAAGCATTGCAAGTTCAGTTGCTTTACGTATCCCAACCGTGTCGATTTCTCTAGAAGAGGCTTGACCCAGTGTCCAACCTTTAGATTCTTGCTTAATCAGAGGAACCAGCATTGCACGTCTTTTTGCGGTAATGACTTTGCTGTCTTTTAAACCTGCATTGAGCAATGTGACTCCAGCATCGTTCTCTAGAACAACTGCACTTGCAAAAACTGGACCAAATAAGGATCCTCTGCCAACTTCATCTACTCCTGCGATTAATTGCTTTTTAGGCTTCATTTTCGGTCGTAGCTGATGAACGACGGCGACGGCGACGTGGATCCTCTACTTCTTTTTCTACTTCAGGTAAAGATTCAGCTCCTGACAATTCAATACTTTCCGATTGATGACTTCTTTCCTCATCATTAATTTCTATAGTGGAATCTTCTTTTTTCTCTACAGGATGGGAGGTCTTAATGAGATCTTCTCCATTAATTGAAGAAGATGTAGTTACCTCACTTCGACTGATTACACGATTAGTACCATTTCCACCTTTCCCTCTTCTTCGACGACGGTTTGCTGTCCCAACAAGTTGTTTCCTGGACTCTTCTAAGACTTTTTCGATCTCTTCATCAGGCCTAATTACACGCACAATTAGGTTTTCATTTGTTGGTGTTTGATCGAGCAATAGCAGGGGATTTAATCCTAAATAGCTAAAAACTTCTTCTTGCTCAGAATCCATGCAAACGCCAATGAGTTCTGGATCTTGCCTAGGAACGGAGTTATCAGAAGAGGTCGTATCTGATGATGGCTCTTGAAGATTCGTATTTGAAACGTCCTCAGGCACTGTTTCATTTGCAAGTGATACTGAAGTGATCTCATTGCTACGGTTTTTCCCTAATCGCTTGAGACGAAGATTATTATTTTCTAATGAGACTTGTTCATCTGATCCTGAAGGACTATTAGATCTCACCAATCCAGTAGCTGTGGCTAAAGGTTGTGGAAGCTCTTTTCCAGGGAGCGCAGCTGTCTGGCCAATACCTCCACAGGTTTGGCAGGTTTTACCAAATAATTCATAAATATTTTGACCTTGGCGTTTCCTGGTTAGTTCAACTAGTCCCAACTCAGTAAGCTGTGCGATTTGTGGACGAGAAGAATCCTCTCTTACTGCTGAGGTGAAATGCTCAAGTAATTGCAATTGATCTCGACGTGATTCCATATCTATGAAATCGATGATGATTACACCGCCTATATTGCGAAGCTTGAGTTGCCGAGCTATCTCTATTGCTGCTTCACAATTGGTCCACAAGACTGTCTCTCTAGAATTTGCTGAGCGTGTGAAAGATCCTGAGTTGACATCAATAACTGTCATTGCCTCAGTTGGCTCGATGACTACGTAACCACCTGAGGGCAAATTCACCCTTGGCTGTAGTGCATCATGTATAGCTGAGTTGACCCTGAAATGATTTAGTAAATCGTTAGGCTCGCTGTGAGCCTCAACTATGACGTTCGGAGCATCTTGAGCTAAAAAACTGCTAACACGGTCTACAGCATTAACTTCGTCAACGACCACTCGTACTAGATCACGACCAATATGATCACGTAAGACCCTGTGAATGAAGTCTTCATCACGATTTAAAAGTATTGGTGGGGCATAACTTTCAGCAGCTTGTTGAATAGCTTCCCACTGATGCAGAAGATTCTCAAGGTCATTAATTAGTAGTTCTTCGTTGACACCATTTGCTTCGGTGCGCATTAAAAGGCCATTCCCAGGAGGTTTGATTAATACTCCTAAGGCTCTTAGCCTGTTCCTCTCTGATTCAGAATTTATTCGACGAGAAATATTGACACCTTGACCATGGGGTTGAAGGACTAGGTAGCGTCCTGGTAATGAAAGATTGCCTGTGAGCCTGGGACCTTTCGTCCCAGTGGGCTCTTTCATTACCTGCACCAAAACTTGTTGACGAGGCTCAAGGAGCTCTGTTATTCCAGCGGCACCTTTCTTAAGTCTCAATGGACCTAAGTCAGTGACGTGAATGAACCCATTTTTCTCACTCTCTCCAATATTTACGAAGGCAGCATCGATTCCAGGAAGTACGTTCTCAACAGTGCCTAAATAGACATCTCCAATTTGGTATCGACCCTGGGCGACAATTAATTCATCGACTCGCTCATCTGTGAGCAATGCTGCTATACGCAGCTGCTCTGCGATGACAATTTGCTGGGGCATATATAGGAAAAAGTAGGAGCCCTACTTGGCTCTGAAACGATTGCAAACTTGCAGTTACTCTGCGAAGTTTTGAAATTCAATGGTTAACGACCAAAGGTCGATTGAAGTAATTATGGAGCAAGTACTCCATTTAAATGCGATGGATGCTCATCCGGAGCTGACGGACCGGAAGATGCGAGGGGCAAAAGGCCTCGATTTCCTCAAGACTGGGGTGAACTAAGGCCTATACGCGTTTGTGGCAAAAGTTGCCCGAATCGTCGCGTATTTATGACCCTAGCATTCAAGTAACTGGATTTCATCTCTTTGTACACGTGAAATTATTAGGGGTTGTCCTAGAGATTCCTCTATCCAATGCTTTATCTGCAAAGGCTTAATACTTCTTCCAAATGGATCTACCAAAGTATTTAGTTTCAGGCGGATTGGTAATGCGGCTTCATCATTTCTTTTGAGAGTTATTTGCAGAGAGCGTAGCTGTGAACGACAGTTTCTTTTTCGAGGTTTTCCTTTTTTGTCAGTGTCATCCCAAATCAGTCCTTCCGAGCTGAAAAGAGAATCGATGGCATGCTGCCATTCATATTCGGAGGGATCATATCCTGTCCTGACTTGGAGATTAAAACTCCAGACAGAAGAAGCTAGTTTTTGAGAAATACTTCCAGAACTAATCGCTACAACTTTTGCATTTATTAGGGCTAAGCCTAAAGGTAAATTGATTTGCAATTTTTGTCTTACGTATTCAGCCTCAACTTGTTCTGAAAAGTCTATATCCATCCATTCTCCGAAAGCTTCAACCCCTAGTGGTAAAGCCAGAGCAATTTGTAGTCGCGGCAGAGGATGAAAACCCGCACTAAAACTAACTGGTAATTTGCTTCGTCGAAGTGCTCTTTCTAATAAACGCAAAAGATCCAAATGACTTAAAAGGTTCATAGGGCTTGTTTTCGCAAACTTGAAGCGGAGTCGACAGATTCGTTCACTAGGAGGAGATTTCTTGATCCTTTGAATAGGTATTTCTGGAGGAGAGACAGTTATGTTTTGTCCAAGTTCAGGGCCACATACGCCACATTTACTGCAGCTACTAAATGAACAGTCGGGGACGACTAATGAATCAAGAGCCCGCTGCAGATCTTCTCCTAGCCACTCTTTATCTATGCCTGTATCAATGTGATCCCATGGCAGTGGTTGAGAACAAAATTTTTTTAGATCATCTCGACGGAGTGCTTCTACATCACTCCAGCAACCCAGCTCAAGCTTTCTATAATTCCCTTCCAGACCGGCCCTAGCAATAGCTTTGGACCATGCTGCATAAGCATTGTCTAAGGATTCGAACCAGGCGTCCATTCCAGCACCTTCTCGCCAAGCTGCTTCGATTACTCCTGCCAGTTGCCTGTCTCCTCTTCCAATGAAGTCTTCCATTGCAGAAAGACGCAAATCTGTGAAATTACTTTTTATACCTTTTAATGAACGGAATCTTTGCTTTAAAAGCTTTTGTCTTCTCTCTAATTCAGTCTTTGCGACACTGTGCCATTGAAAAGGGGTATGAGGTTTTGGAGTGAAGTTGCTTATCGTTATGTTCAATTTCAAGTGTCCTAAGTCTCTACAGTTTTCTTGCAACATTTGGCAAGTATCTCCAATCCCTATGACATCTGCATCTGTTTCTCCAGGAAGTCCAATCATGAAATAGAGCTTTACTTTCCTATATCCGTTTTCCATTGCTATGCGAATACCTTTTATAAGATCAGCATCTGTAAGCCCTTTATTAACGATGTTTCTTAGTCTTTGAGTACCCGCTTCAGGAGCAAAAGTCAGGCTTGATTTTCTATTGCCACCCAAGATATGAGCAATATCATCACTAAAGCGATCTATACGTTGACTAGGTAATTGTAAGGAGACATTTTTCTCTGCGAGTCGATTCTTTAATTCGATTCCTACTGCAGGTAATGCTAGGTAATCACTACAACTAAGAGAAAGCAGAGAAAAGTCGCTATATCCAGTTTTCTCAAGACCCATTTCCACCGCACTGATTATCTCTTTTGGCTCCACATCTCTGGCAGGCCGGGTTATCATTCCTGGTTGACAGAAACGACATCCCCGGGTGCAACCTCTCCGGATTTCTATAGTTAATCGATCGTGGACTGTTGAGATATTTGGAACTAAACCCACTGCATAGTGGGGCATGGGAGTGGCAACTCTTCTAATGACCCTTTTAGGGACGAAGGAATCTATTGGAATAAGAGTTGTTTGATCTTTTCCATATTTATAGAGAGAGGGTATGTAGACCCCTGGTATTTCAGATAGATCACGTAGTAATGCTGATCGTGAAATCTGAGTGGCTTTAGATTCGGAAATTACAAGGCCAATTTCTGGTAAAAGTTCTTCACCATCACCTAGAGCAAAAAAGTCAAAGAAATTTGAATAAGGCTCAGGATTACTTGTGGCAGTTGGCCCTCCTGCAAAGATTAGTGGAGGGGAATTGGGATGATTTAGAGGCAAATTTCCACGATCTTGGGAATGCAATGGAATATCTGCCAAGTCCAACATTTCTAAAATGTTTGTAGCACCTAGCTCGTAGCTAAGACTGAAGCCAAGAATATCGAACGCGAAAAGTGGTCTACGGCTTTCAATACCAAATAAATATTCTGAGCTTTTTCGAAGACGTTGGGCGAGATCATTGGCCGGAAGATAAGCCCTATCACATATTTGACCAGGGATTGAATTCAGAATGGAGTAGAGAATTATGTGTCCAGAATTACTGATGCCAATTTCGTATAGATCTGGATAGGTAAGAGCCCAGCGAACCTTTGCTTTTTCCCAATCACGTGGTTTAACTCCTAATTCATGCCCTATATATCGCGCTGGTTTATTGATATCTACATCGACCAATGCCTCAAAATCAATTGGTTTGAGGTGATTAGTTCGATTTAGAAGGTCCTTAGAGGCAAGAGTCATAACAGAGAAAAAACCTTCTCTGAAATACATCGTATGGAAGGACTCCACAGATGGACACATTCCATAGCAGTATGAAGTTGCTTATGCATTTGCTTGTGTGGTTAAGGTCAATTCCAACTACCTCAAACTCAAGGCTGGGTATTTGTTCCCTGAAATTGCTAGACGAGTTAAGGCATTTAATTTGGAGCATCCTCACGCAAATCTCATTCGATTAGGCATAGGAGATGTAACAGAACCTCTTCCTTTGACCTGTCGAAATGCAATGAAAAAAGCCATTGATGAGATGGGTACTGAATCTGGGTTTCATGGGTATGGTCCAGAGCAAGGTTATAACTGGCTTAGGGAAACAATTGCTAACTTCGATTACAAGAAACGTGGCTGTGAAGTTTCTGCAGATGAGATATTTATTTCTGATGGCTCAAAGTGTGATAGCAGCAATATTCTCGATATTCTTGGAGAAGAGAATCGTATTGCAGTTACAGATCCGGTTT
This sequence comes from Prochlorococcus sp. AG-463-F15, assembly GCA_003211755.1. GTDB lineage: Bacteria > Cyanobacteriota > Cyanobacteriia > PCC-6307 > Cyanobiaceae > AG-363-K07. Next base: position 35,578 of record QCRS01000008.1, read on the forward strand.
ATCCAGTTTATGTAGATAGTAATGTTATGACTGGCCGAACTGGTAAGTCTGTAGAAACTGGAGAATATGAAGGCCTTGCTTATTTACCAATAAATGAGGCCAATAACTTTCAGCCA
>QCRS01000009.1 GCA_003211755.1 Prochlorococcus sp. AG-463-F15
CTTATGGTTAATTAAACTTGTTAGATTGATTAATATAGTGCCACACTATAAAATATTTTACTAGACTATTTCCTACACTTGTATGCAAAAATCATCTTTAGAAATAAGTAAAACCCCTTTTAATAATCTGCCCCCACTTACTAAGGAGGAGGCTTTAAAAATTTTATCTAAGCCAATTGACCAACTAGAATTATCTAGTGATTATTATAAAGCTGTTTTTCATCTATTTGATTTTCCAGGACCTGATACAGAACAAGTACTTTTAGAGTTAGTTAAATCTGAATCGGAAGAACATTGTATTTTGATAGCAAGAAGAAAAGCTATTGAAGTTTTAGCGAGACATGGTTGTATCAATGCAATCCCTGAGATAGGTAAATGTTTGGAAAGTAGTGACCCTTACTTGGTAGAGAATGCAGCCTGGGCACTCCAAGAATTGTCTTGTAAGGATCAGATTTTGATTAAACGCATTTCTAATTTAATAGATGATCCCAAGCAAAACAGGAGATTGTTGATACAGGTTCTAGGAACCTTAGGTGGAGTCTCAGAGGTTTCAAGAATAAAAGCTTTTTTAAAGGAAGAGTCCTTACATCCTGGGGTTCGTGGAGCATGTATTGCTGCAATTATGCGATTGTCTGGTGAATCTATTCAAACAAATCAACTTATCAAGTATCTTGCTTTACCTAACCAGAATGACAGGCAATGTGCGGTAAATGATGTTATAAATTCAAGAAATATTAATCTACTTCCATGGGTTTTAAAGACTCCAGTTGCACCATCTTTTAGGCTGCGTGCATTGAACCTTCTTTGGCCTTTTGATATTGAAAGTGTTAACCAATTAGATCTATTAATGACAATTGACTCGGTAATTATTGATGACCCTCATGATTTAGACCTTTTAGGTGAAGATCATTTAATTAAAGAAGATAGTTCTCTTGTTAGGGAATTAATGAGCACTGACTTTAAAAAATGTTATATGGCTCTTAAAATATTAGCAAAAAAGAATCCCACTGAAATCTGGCCTATTCTATCTATGCACTTAGAAGACATGAAAAAAGACTATGGTGCACTGTACTTCTTGATGATTCTATTTAGATCTATTCCTGACTGGGATCCTATTTGTCTAAATGCAATCAAATCAATAGCCTTTTCATGCCTTGGGAAGGATTGGCCAGATTTCATGAAATTTAGACCAGCTGCAATCTTGACCTTATTCAAACTCTACCCATCATTATCTATTAATTACGCTTCAAATTGGCTTAATGAATCTAGTACGCCTTTTTGGGCTTGTCGTTATGCAACATTGTTAGCAATTGAACCACTATTAGGAAAAGGAGTTGATCCTATATTAACTGAACAGATACTAAAGAGTAAAAGCGATACTCATCGATTTGTTAGTGCTAAAGCTAAGAGAATAGAATTGGAATTGTTGACTTAGTAGAAGATAGTCTTTGCACTTATCTTTCTAAGCTATGTGATTTGCAACCAATTTCCAACAAGTTGATTATTTAGTTCTTTAACTTTCTTAAACCTTAAAGGTCCATGCTCGGAGCCCCATACTTTTTTATTTGTGGAAATATCAATTCCCTCGTCCAAGCTTATAAACTCTGCTTGATTAAGTTCAACTTTATTGACTAGGTAAGTCATCTTACCCTCTTTCTCAATTAGACATTTTTCCCCTGGTTCCACTTTTCCTATGTAATGTCCAGGCCTAATTTCTGAGAAATGCATTGAACAACCCCATCTTTGAAGAACTTGATCAGGCTTGATGTTCTTAAGGAGTTTCGGTTTAAATCCGCTACCAGCAATTCTTAAAGGTGACTTTAATGAATAGTTTTCAACTATAAAAATATCTTCAAACTTTAAAATTTTATGGATAGCTTGTCTGTAAGGAGACCAAGGGTCGTAACTATAACTTTGTTCTGAGTAAAACCAAGGACCATTTAATAATGACCAATCTAATGGCCTAAAGTAGATTTTAATATGTGCAAAATCCCTAGGCTTTTCTTGTGATTGCTTGTAGTTAGAATATTCCCCGGCAAGAGTACTTGCGAACATAAAAAGTGAGCTTTTCTCTCCCATATTTATATATCAGTTCTGACTTTCTTTGGGATTCAGAAGCTTCACCTCTGATGCAAATGAAGTTTGGATGATTCCTGTCTTCTTTGATGTATATACAACTGATGAACGACAACGCACAAGCTTAGAAAGAAACCAGATCCTTTCCTCAGTAATTGTCTGATCATATTTAGTCTCTAATATGAATGTTCCATCACTAAGAAAATAGTAAGAAGATAATGATTGAATTGGCTCTGTGTAACCTCGGCTCCTGAAAAGCACCCCACTATTACTTGTATTTGGCATAGGGATTAAGACACAAGAACCTGGCTTTAATTCGGGCTTATCTTCTGTTTCCCAAAAGTCTTCTATTTCCCATTTTATATGAAAAGGAGCTATATAATCTATCTTCTCTTGATTTATTGATCTAAGTAATTCTAAAACAATTGGATCATTTCTCTTTAATAATTTGACTGTGATTTTACTAATAACTTGTTCAAATTGTCTGAAGGCAAGAGAGTGCCCACTTCTCATAGATTTCCACTCTCCTTCACTTTGGGCAACGAAATTCTCAATTTTCATCAATACCTTCTTCTTGCTCTTCATTCTCTAGGCTTGATTGATTATTACTTGCTCTTTGTATCATTCTTACCATTGAATCAACCATCATTGACATTGCCATAGGAACTTTTTTCCCTGAAGGAGTTTTGGAAGATTGATCGCCTGGTCTTTCATCAGATGTTGGTCGAAGTATTGACATGGAATTTAGGATTGAGGGTTAGCGAGAAAGAAAATTAGTGAGATCTAAAGATTTTGATCTATAAGTGATTCATCTTCCATCGCTTTCATGTATTCTTTTTTCTCGTTAGATAGGTATTTTGCATGTTCAGGAAAAATTACATCATTAGGCCTATTGCCAGATAAGTTATGGAGTAATTGGCTTTTCCCACCTGTTGCATTAGAGAGTGTTTTTCGCTCATGTATTGCGTTATCACTTGTAGCAAAACTCCTAGTTAATAAGGAAGTATTAATGAAACTTGACGTTCTGGACCCAGAAGGTGAATCCCAGCAACGTTGATATGGAACTGTAAATTGTCCGAAACTTTCTTGATATTCTAAGGAATCTATTAGGCTATCAATATGATAATCAAATCCTTCACTATGAATCAACTCGATGTGCTTTACAACCTCTGCTTGACTGAATGGTGGTCTCCCTAGCAGATGCTTAAAACTAAGTTCGATACATCTTTGTTGATTGACATTTTCGAAATAATGAGTCCTATAAAATGTTGACTTAGCAAGTAACCTGATAAATTCTTTGATTGTTATATCACCATTCCTTAGCCTTCTTTCTAACTCAATAGGTTTTTCACTTTCCATCAGAAAGAAGTTGCCAAAAACTTGCCTGTAAGAAGCCTTAATTGCTAGGTTTAATGATTCATCATCATTAGGCACATATTCATCATATGTAAACGGATCACGTTGACTTTTAGGATATTTTTTTCCAATAGGAGGTTGGGATTCTAAATACCTTTCAAGGATAAATGCATTGGTAACTGGATTAGATCCAACTGCGGAGCCAAGCCCTGGAGTAGTTCTTGAGTTTGTTGTAAATAAATTTTTCTGCCCAGGCATACATCCACCTTTGGAGTGAAGGATATAACTAGCTTTTGTACTTCCTGAAATCCTTGTCTTGTCATAGGAGATTTTTGATTCGGTCATGCTGCGAGCACCGAACTGAAGTGCATCAAATGGAATAGAAGACATTTGCAACTATGTAGAGAACTAATAAATTGGAAATGGTCCTTGAAACTAATTCTATATCAATAATCAAATTTTTATTAAGGTTGTTTGGTTTAATATGATTTGTGAATTTATTTATTAATCTAGCTCTGCCATCATAAATGTCTCGATTTTTGAAGAAGTTTCTTCTTTGAATTGTTTAATATTTACCTTCTCGAGTACCCCTATTGCTAGAACCATAACAATTATCTCTAGAAAAAAAACAAATGAAAAGGCCATAAATGCATTCTCTTGTCCACTCAAAGAGCGCCCTATATCAAGTAATCCGCCGCCAAATACTTTGCCCATTGCTCTAGAGAGAGCTTGCGCAAGTCCCCAGACACCTACAAAAGTTCCTGCAACTTCGGGCAGAGTTAGATCTAGCATTAAAGAAAGTGCACTATTAGTTGCTAGTCCTGCGGCTACACCAAAGATTACTAATACTCCATATAGTCCATTGACACTTCCTGTTAATCCACTGAGAATCAGGAGAAAAAGAGAGACAGCTATCATCCAACAGCCAACTCTTGCGGTAGATAACTTTCCTAAGCGTGGTGTAACCCAGAGTCCTCCTAATAAAAGTCCAAAAAGTGTGCCTCCTCCCCAGAATGCATTAAGAAGTGTAGTCTTAGAAATTGGTAAATTAAATACCTCTGCGCCATAACTTTCAAGTATTGGATCTTGAAGAAATAGTCCCAAGGTATAAAGAATAAGAAAAGTAAAAAATATCATTATTTGTGGGCTAGAAGTGACAAGAAACCATGACTCTTTTAGACCTATTTGTTGATTAGAGCCTTTAGATGTTGAATCTAATCTTGGACTATTTGGCTCAATCCCCCAGCAAGCAAGTATAGAGATCACTAATACGATTCCACTTACCCAAATCATGAATTTTTGGAGTGCAGGCTCCAATAAAGCCACATCACTAACTCCATCCAGGCCTTTGGTAGTGATTGAGATTGCAATTGCACCAACAACTATCCCGATAGTTAGCATGCACCAAATAACACCTATTGCTCTTGGGCGCTCCTTTTCTGTGGTGAGATCAATGACAAGTGCAAGATATGGAGTTGTAGCCATAGAAACTGCAAGGCCATATAGGGAGAAAAGAATGCAAAGGGCTATTGAACAAGCTGTAATAGGAAGCCAATCCCCTTGTCTTAAGGCTTTTTCTGTAATAAAGATTAGAGGGATGGAAAGTACAGCCATAGTGCAAAAGCCAGCTGAACCAAGCCAGATATAAGGAGTTCGTTTCCTTCCACGTATTGGCCAACTATCTGAGATGTTCCCAAAAAGAACTCTTGATGGGGCCATCAATTGCTCGAATGCAAGGCCTCCCCCTACAAGAATTGCTGGGAACGCAAGCTCGGAAATCATTATTCGATTGAGCATCCCTGCAAAGATCACGGCAAGGCAACCTAGGCAGCCTTGAAATAGGCTTAATCTTGCCAATTTAAGAGGAGATAACCGGTTCTCGATGCCTAAAGAAGTCTCACTTTGACTAGTGTTGTTCATTAGTGATGATTTGATATGGCAATTGTTGTTTTGTGGATCTTAATGAGATAAATAGAACTTGAAGCACCGATAACATCAATATTATTACTTTCGGGGTTCATTATTTCATTACAGTGAGTGATCAGATTTTTCCTCTTAAAGGAAGGCTTATTAATTAATTTCATGATGTTGGCCACTTGACTGAGAGTGTGCAAACAAGTTTTATTGAACTTGAAGAGAGAACTTCTTCAGTTGAGAGAAGTCTATGAAACCAAAAGAACTTGATTAATCAGTCTTTTAAAAGCTTCTTAAAGCTAGTTAATTTAAGGTAATTTCATGGAAATATTCGCTTATTATGAACAAATAGTACTACGGTGTACTGAGTATACTAGTTTTCGGAAAGGCTTATAATAGCAGATGTATCTTAAAATTTCTCCTGAATAGATAGATTCATGGCTTGTCAATTTGGATAAAAAATATTTTCTATGTGATTATATTGATAGTCATCTCAGGGAAAATTTGATTTTCATATTTACTAACCACTTATTGATTAAATTTTTATTTTAGATTTAAAAGACGGATGCGAAATTCAGCAACTTTTCTTGCTTCTTCTGGGCAGTCTTTTAGAAATGGATGATCTTTTATTTGTTTAAATATAATGTTGACTTTTTCCTCTTTATTTAGCTCCTTGCTATCTGTTTCTGATCTATAGTTTTTCCACTTTTCATCAAAGGCCATTGCAAAACTGTCAGGATTGCTGAAGAAACGATCACCGCTTTGGTTCTCTTGAAAAGACATAGCTTTCTTTGCTCCTTATGGTTGTTTGCTCTTTAGATTTATTATCCTAATCAGTTTACAGCTAATTAGAAAGTAGGTATTTATGAATATGGTAAGGAGATGGCGCTTGCTTCTAATACAAGAGAAATTTAGAGTCGAAAATTATTACTCAAGAGAGGCAAAGAATCTTGCTTCATGATTTAAGTGGTTCTGATCATAATTAGAGACACGGATCGCATGAGCAATGCAAATGATTTGTGTATATATTCTTTGACCCTTTAATAGAAGAAATGGTGTTGAAGAGTTTTCATGAAAAGCATTTTGATTAATTTTTGCTGACTCCATTTTTAGACATCTTTGCTTGTTTTTGTCTCCTAATCCCTTTCTCTTCGATTAAGCTCTTTTGAATTGTTTTCTCTCTTTTCTTGGACATACTTTTAATCTGCTCTGGTAAATGCTGAGAGTGAGATTGCAACCAAATCTCTTTCTTCCTTTGATGATTGGAATAGTTATGAATAGTACAAAAATAATTTAGAAGAGTTTATTTATATGTACAATGGGCTTTTATGGAAGGGATATATCTGCTTCGGCTTTGCGATAAATCTGTAGCAGGCAAATAGATTTCTGGTGTAAATCTGCAGGCAATAAGATTTGAATAATGCAATTGACCCTATTGTAATAAAGCTACACTTGCATTGTTGAACATTTGTGGTTTGAAAGCATCAATTATATTTTTCTATAAAAATCTTAAAACCTCCATTCAATGTTAGAGGCTGTTCATTCTTCATTTACGAATTAGAGGTGCCAGGACCCAGATTTGAACTGGGGACACGGCGATTTTCAGTCGCCTGCTCTACCAACTGAGCTATCCCGGCTTTTTGCCTGTGCAATTGCTCAGGACCTTTAAATCTTAGAACACAGTGAGATGAATTTTGCATGCTTTCTACTTTTTGCCTTGCTTTTCAGATTCAGGCTTAAAAGTAAGGTCTTGGATACCTTTTAAGCTGTAATTTTAGGCAATATGTGGAGCGCTGCTTTAAGAAGTTCGTCTTATCTCTTGAAGCATTGCTACTAAGCTTTTGTGTGCATCTGAGCTGTCGGCCAGCTTGTGATCAAAAAGTATCTCTAAGAACTCCCCATCCACTTCCAACGTCATCGCTATAGCAGTTATGTCAATCATTTTCACCTTTTTAGGCGTGGGCATGCCACCATATCGCTTCGCTAATTGAATCAACGCTTCTGGATGATCAGCATTCATATGCCTGCAAATGCGGGCCGTTACGTTAGGGCTTAGGGGTTCTGTGCTCATAAGAATTTGGCAATCAATAGACTCTTTAAAGTAATTTAATTATTTTTTCATTGCTACCAATACCAAAGTAATTTTTTCAGCTCTAATTCAGAGAAACCTAGATGAATTTCTATAGAACTAAAAGCCCATCAAAAAAGAATCATGGAAAGTTGGGATAAAAGGTTTTCTTGATGCTGGTTAGATACTTTGTTTAAATTAGGGGCTTGATTTTGCTTTTGATTGCACTTAAAGCAATTGTAGCGACCCCTTGAGCAGTCAAATTTTTGGATGTTTTGATAGGGAAGCCGGTGATTCTTTCCCTAATGCGTCTCCATTGGGGATTTGGAGCACCGCCTCCAATGGTGACAATTCTTTGTGGAGGTGGTGCTCCAAATTCGATAAGTTTTTGCCAACTTTGACTTTCTATTCTCGCTAGGCCTTCAAGTATTCCATGCAGGTACAGTGCATCGCTTACAGGCCTTGGTTCTAGGATTGGTTCTAAATTCGGATCATTAATAGGGAAACGTTCACCTTTAGAGGGCATCGGTCGAAGCTTGAGCCCACTATCTAGTTCTGGATTGATTTGTTGACTTAACTCGACAATTGCCATATCACTAAAAAATTTTTTTAGTACGACGCCTCCTGAATTAGAGGCACCTCCACTGACCCAGCGGTTGAACAATCGATGATTGGTGATGCCCATGCCATTTATAGGGTTGTCGACAAAACGTTTAACCACAATTGTGCTGCCTAATACGGTTAATCCATCCTCTTCTTCTAGTTCTGCACTTAGGACTGCTGCATTGGAGTCTGTAGTTCCAGCAATTATTAGGAGATCTTTAGGGAGCCCAAGTTTTTTTGCTTGTTGCTTTGTAAGAGTAGAGAGAACACTACCGCTTGAAACTATTAGTGGTAATGATTTCTGCCATGAAATTGTCCCCAGGTTTGGAGGCCATGATTTTTTTTGGGGATCCCATCCCATTCGAATATTGTTGCCTTCTTCTCCCCATCGCCAGTGGCCAAGGAACCAACCAGTCATCCAGTCCGCTTGATGTCTCAATAATAGGTTTTGACCATATTGGCCTCTCAAGCGCAGGGCTCTTGCGAGGCTGCTATTAATGTTTGAGGCACTTCCACCTTCAGGAAGAATCGCGGCTAAAGCCTGCTCCTGCTCGTGACAGCAAATGTTATAAGGAAGCGCTTCCCCTAGTGGTTGACCTTTTTTGGTCACAGGCAAGAAGGGTTCCTGATGTTCCATCTATTGCACATGCCTTTAGGCATTTTTTAATTGAACTTGGAATTTCTTGAATCAGTATTGAAGTGCACTCTTTCCAGTCTTCACATACTGATAGCCCCCTTGAGTAGAGGGTCTGTGCAGTATGAATTAATTCTTTCCTGTCATTTATTACCACGACGCGGACACCACTTGTTCCAAGGTCTATCCCCATCACCAGAGGAGGTGTTGTCATAGGGATTCAGGTTTTGTTTTATTTATGGGATTGACCACTGATGATCTTTTTAAGTGCTGCAGCTTTACTTGCAACATCTTCCCAGGGAAGATTGAGATCAGTTCTTCCGAAATGCCCATAGGCTGCAGTATCTCTATAAAAACGACCACCTCGTTCCTTGGGTAGATTCCTGAGATTGAATTGTTCAATAATTGCGCCTGGACGTAGATCAAAGTTCTCTTTAACTAATTGAGTTAGCTCATTGTTAGTAAATTTCCCAGTCCCAAAAGTTTCTACAAGGATTGATACTGGCTTAGCTATTCCTATTGCATAACTAAGTTGGACTTCAGCTCGTTTTGCGAAGTTAGCTGCAACTATGCATTTTGCGACATATCGAGCAGCATATGCTGCTGATCGATCAACTTTTGTTGGGTCTTTGCCTGAAAATGCTCCACCTCCATGCCTTGCATAACCACCATATGTATCAACGATAATTTTTCGGCCAGTTAGGCCAGCATCTCCTTGAGGCCCCCCTACTACAAATTTCCCTGTGGGATTAACCATAAACCTTGTTTCATGTGGTTTTGGTTTTAAAGGAAGATCAGAAGTTGCAGGCTCTACAACCTGTTCCCAGAGATCTTTTTCTATTCGATTTTTGATAGCTTCTTCGTTCTCGAGGCCTTCAATATTGGAGGTGTGTTGGGTTGAAATTAAGATTGTGTCGATTGCTATGGGTCTGTCATCTTCGTAAACAACACTGACTTGTGTCTTCCCATCTGGAAGGAGGTATTTCAACAAACCATGATGACGAACGTTTGCCAGTTTCCTTGCTAAACGGTGCGCCAAGCTAATAGGTAAAGGCATCAACTCTGGCGTTTCATCACATGCATAGCCAAACATGATCCCCTGATCTCCAGCGCCTATTTGGTCTAAAGGATCTTTTGAGTGATCATGAGTATCATCCACCCCTTGAGCAATATCTGGTGATTGTTGATCTAGAGCAATTAGAACTGCACAGCTATTAGCATCAAAACCTCCAGCACGTGCTCCTTCATATCCAATTTCACTAATCACATTCCTCGCGAGCTTGATAAAGTCAACTTCTGCTTTTGAAGTCACTTCTCCGGTAATGAGGCACAAGCCTGTATTTACTACTGTCTCACAGGCAACTCTGCTATCCGGATCTTTAGCTAGAAGAGCATCTAGCACTGCATCACTAATCTGATCACAAATTTTGTCAGGGTGTCCCTCTGTGACGGATTCCGAAGTGAAGACGTAATTACTCATTTGGACCATATTTAAAAGGAAGTTTAGTGTTTCATTGAATAGTTAGTTCATTCCAGTCGTGGACTAAGTGTTGGTGTTGGGTTAGATGTGGCTTTTTACTCCAGCCACCTGTATATCCAAGAGTTATTCCAACTCCTGATTGACGAGCCATTTGTAAATCTGAATCGGCATCTCCAATGAGTGCACATTCAGAGGGGAGTAGTCGAAGGGTTTTACAGAGTTCTTGTACAGCAGCAGGATCAGGTTTGGATGGATAGTCATCAGCACTCCAAAAAGTACATACCATGTCTCTTAAATCATTTTGCGATAAGAAACTTTGTATCCCTAGTCGACTGTCGTTGCTTATAACTGCACAGATGACATTTCTTTTGTGAAGGCTTTGCAATGTGTTGGGAACTCCTGGTAGCAGAATTCTCTTCTTTGTACTCCCAGCAACGCCCCCGTCAAGCTCATCTACTATTTGAAAAATCTGACGAGAAAGCTCTAATGCTTTAGGCCAGGTTTCACCTAAAAGGCAGAGAACAGTTGCTGTTGAGATCATATTGTTTTCACGTGATCCAATTGCAATAGTTCCATTAGGACTTATACCTTCATTGCTTAGTCCATAGGCAGCTGAAAGTAACTCCTGGAGTTCTCTGATCTCATGGCTACTTTTGCCATGATTGGTTAGTAGACGAGTGGCTTCTTTAACTCTTAACTGTGCTAGGTGGAACAGATGGCCTTCGCTATTTGAAAGGGTGCCATCTTTATCGAATAGCACCCCCTTAACTGTGCCGATGGGTTTTCCCCTCAGCAAAAGAACTGGCATTAAATTGATTTAGATCATACGGTCATAACTGCTATTGGATCTTCTCCTTCCTCTGCTTGCTCAAGGAGCATTTGCTTATAACGAGCTGCCATTTCCTCTGCTTTATCAAAGACTTTTTGTGGATCTGTAAGCATGTCCCCAGGTTCAGGCTCAAGAGCTTTTGTTGATAAGGAAATTCGACCACGTTCAGCATCTAGATCGATAATCATTACCTTCATTTGATCATTTACATTGAGGACCGAGTGAGGTGTCTCAATGTGTTCATGGCTGATCTCTGAGATATGAAGTAGGCCACTTACTCCACCGATATCAATGAAAGCTCCATAAGGTTTTATGCCACGCACTGTGCCAATAACAACTTCACCTACTTCTAAACGATTCATTTTCCTTTCAACCAAGGCCCTCCGATGACTAAGAACTAGCCGGTTGCGCTCTTCATCAACTTCGAGAAACTTTAGGGGTAAGAAGTCTGCAACCAGTTCTTCTTTTGCTTTGCGGGTACTTATATGTGAACCAGGTATAAAGCCTCGAAGTCCTTCTACACGAACAAGAGCTCCACCTCGATTGGTAGCAAAGACTTCAGAGTAAATTGTGGCATCTTCTTTTTGGAGTTGACGCACTCTTTCCCATGCCCGTTGATATTCAATTCTTCGAATAGATAGTGATAATTGACCATCTTCATTCTCTTCACTCATGATGAAAAATTGTCTGATTTCTGCTGGCTGAAGTACGTCGCTTAACCCTTCAACGCGGTTTATAGAAACTTCTTGCATAGGCATAAAGGCTGCTGTTTTTGCCCCTATATCAATCATTGCCCCCTTGGACTCAAGAGCAAAAACAGTGCCGTTGACAATGTCACCTGGCTTAAAGTTGTAATCGTATTTGCTTAAAAGCGAGGCAAATTCATCAATTGTGAATCCAGCACCATCTAAATCTTTTTTGTTGACCCTGCTACTTGGGTCATCGGCTGTTGGAACATCAGCAGGGATATTTGGCTCTTCTTCAGGGACCTCAGCATTTGCAATATCAGAATTCTCAGCCACTGCAACGGAATTCTGATCTGATTCGCTTATTTCTTCTGAATTGGATTCTTGATTGGTTTCTGTTGAGTTAACAGACATGGTGCTTTAGCGGTCTGCCCTTGAGCAGTGCGAAGGAGTTCCGAATAGCCCGCCTGCCTTTCGGAATGATTGTGCCACTCTACAGATATGAGCCTCCGACTTAAAGAACGTTGGCTAATTGTCCTTTTTTAGTATTAAAGGTTTCGAGGGTCTCTACGAAATCATTAATTCCATGAAATTGCCTATAAACCGATGCGAAGCGAACATATGCAACTTCGCTAATACCTTTTAAGTGATCTAGTACCATTTCGCCTATTTCTGAACTATGAACCTCTCGAATACTTCGTTGTTGGAGTTGAAGCTCAAGCTCATCAACTATTGATTTCACTTTGTTGCTTTGAATTGAAGTCTTCTCACAAGCTCTTGTTAGCCCAATGAGAAGTTTACTTCTATTAAATATTTCTCTGCTTCCATTTCTCTTTAAAACAGTTATTGGCGCACTTTCTACCCTTTCATAGGTAGTGAAGCGAAAGTCGCAATTCAGGCATTCACGCCTCCTTCTTACGCTTCTACCTGCGTCTGCTGAGCGTGATTCGAGAACCCTGCTATCTGTGTTTTGGCATGAGGGGCATTGCATACTTGCCCTATCTATTCAAAGGTAATTATCCTTACTGTATACATTTATTAGTCTTCTGAGAAGGGCTTGAGTTATTTATACGTGTAGAAAATAGTTTTAGATATCCTTTTTTAGGGAGTTAAGCGGTAGATATTCCTTTTGTTAGATGATTTTTATGAGATATAGAACAAAAAAAAAAGCTCCACTTATGTGGAGCTTTTTTTGTTATTTGTTAAATTTCGGCGGATCGCGGAATGCGACGCAGAAAAACAATGTGACAAGCGCTAAGGCTGTGATGAGGGTGTAGGTGAATGCTTCCATAAAAAGTGTTAGGTATCAGAGCTTGAGAGTGTCCTGATATTAGGCACGTCCAGGAACACGACGTGTAGATTCGTCTCCAAGTTTCTTGAATAGACCGAATTCCACTTGATCGCCGAGGTCTGGATCGATACCAGCGAAGACATCGCCGTAAAGAGATCTTGATGCATGCCACCAGTGGCCAAACAGATAGAGGAGTCCAAAACAGAGGTGAGACCAAGCAAACCAAGTTCTAGGACCACTTCTGAAGACACCGTCTGACTTGTAGCGATCTCTATCAAACTTGAAGGATTCTCCTAGCTGAGCTTTACGGGCTAGACGCTTAACGACTACAGGGTCAGTAAAGGTTTGACCGTTGAGTTGGCCACCGTAAATAGTTGCGGAAACTCCAGTTTGTTCGATTGAATACTTTGCTTCAGCACGACGGAATGGAATGTCTGCACGGACAACACCGTCTTGGTCTTCAAGTACTACAGGGAAGTTCTCGAAGAAGTTGGGAATTCTGCGAACTTCCAAATCATTCCCATCTTTGTCAGTAAAGCCAATATGGCCTTGCCAACCAGTTGGGAGCCCATCACCATTAACCATTGCCCCAGGTCTGAACAAACCACCCTTTGCTGGGCTGTTGCCAACGTAGTCATAGAAGGCAAGTTTCTCGGGTATAGCGCCATAGGCTTCTGCCTTGCTAGCCCCGTCAGCTATTGAAGCTTCTACTCTCCGGTTGATTTCGTTCTTGAAGTAATTGCTGTCCCACTGATAACGGGTTGGACCGTAAAGTTCAACAGGAGTACTAGCTGTTCCATACCACATGGTGTAAGCAACAATAATGCTTACAAAGTGGGTTGCAGCCAATGCACTAGAGAGAGCTCCTTCTAGGTTGCCGATTTTCAAAGTTCTATACAACCTTTCCCCTGGGCGGTTGAAAATGTGCCAATGACCTCCAACTACTCCTAGGAGACCAGCACCAATATGGTTCGCAACAATTCCGCCAGGGTTGAATGGGTTGAAGCCAGCTGCTCCCCAAACAGGTTCAATTTTTTCTACGTGACCAGTTAATCCGTAAGGATCAGATACCCATAGGCCAACAAATTGTGAGCAATGGCCTAACCCAAACCAGAAACAAATTGTCCCTGCAAGAGTTAAGTGAATACCAAAGATCCTTGGAAGGTCTAGGGCAGATTCACCTGTACGAGAATCTTCCCAAAGTTCAAGATCCCAGTAAGTCCAGTGCCAAATGGCTGCCAATATCAGCAGGCCACTTAAAAAGATATGGGCTACGGCAACACCTTCAAAGGTGCAATAAGGGAGTGCCTTACCCCAGAAACCCAATGCATCAAAGTCAAATGAGCCAACTCCACCGGTGATATCCCAGCCACTCCAGCTGCTTGTTACACCCAGTCTTGCTGTCATTGGCATGACATACATGCCTTGACGCCACATTGGGTTCAGGACTGGGTCGGTGGGGTCAAAGATGGCCAGCTCATATAGGAGCATGGAGCCGGCCCAGCCGGCTAACAAAGCTGTGTGCATGAGGTGCACGGCCAGGAGTCGGCCGGGGTCGTTGAGAACGACGGTGTGCACCCGATACCAGGGCAATCCCATGGGCTCAGATTTCGTGAAACGAAGCTGCTCAATGCAGCTAGACCCGACGATCGTAAAGCTTCTCCCTTTATCTAAGGGCGATGTTGTCGTCAGCTGAAATGTCTAGTGACACTTATGACGGCCAGAAATAAGCTTTATTCTCGTTGGGGAGCAGTGTTTCCAATGTTTATAGCCTTGAAGAATATTTGGTCACAAATCGCAATGCCATCTTCATAAAAGCGTTCTTGGGCTTTCCTATCCGACGAGCGATCGCTTTTTTAATTGTCCTCTCACATCAAATCAAGATTGATTGAGGTTTTGGTTAGATGGAGTTTTTTGAATGCATCAAGCTTTTTTGGATTCTTCTAATCAGTCTGTTTAGTTAATTGCAAAGATCTAACTTTCAGTGCGGTTCAGATCAGTAGCTCAATTGATTAGCTAGTGGATATAGGCCATTGATCCATATGGATTAATGGATGATGATGGGTTGTTGGAGTTTATTTATTCATAGGGACGTGACTTTTGGTAGTTACAAATGCCTCTTCCAAATAATTACTAATTTTCAAATTTCTGGTTTTGGCTCACCTACTTAATTGTGCTGCTGCTTAGGGCTTTAGGGTAGTTCAGTACCTGAAACCACTCTTTGGAGTGCTCTTTTCTTGCAAAGCCGGATGAAGAGCCCTGTCATGAATCACGCTTATAGTGCCTGTAAGTGATAGCTTCTCTGAGTAACCATTCGTCTCAATGGAAACCACCAATTTTGGCGCTGCCGCCACCCTGCTTTTTGTTGCTGTTCCAGTGCTCTTTCTCCTTGGGACCTTTCTAGTTACCCAGACAGGAGAGAAGTCGAGTTTCTTCTCATCAAAAGGAAAGGGCAAAATAGGCCCAACCTTGTAATGATGAATTTTGCTTTAGAAGCAAAGTAAAAGCTCTTCTTCAAGATTTCACGAGGTCAAAGCATCAGGCTCAAACGGGCTTATATGTTGATGCTTATTTTTATTCCTTCTGGATATTTTTGTTTACTTCCTCATAACTACTATTAATTGTTTCTTTGAGCTAATTGATTAGACCAATCGTGATTGATAGAGCAGTTTTGAATCCATGGAAGCTCAATAAGTGTGTCTTACCTCAGCACACTGATCATGCAGGTGTCATGTGGCATGGGGCTTATCTCAGTTGGTTGGAAGAGGCACGAATTGAGGCATTAGATCAAGTTGGCTTGCCTTATAAGGAACTTTCAGATCAGGGGTTTGAGATGCCAGTTGTTGGTCTGAAAATTAATTACATCAGAGCACTTCTACATGGGGAAACAGTTTTATTAGAGAGTCATTCTTTGCCAAGACGACTTGCTCGTTGGCCTTGGATAACAAAGTTTTTGCGTGATGGTGATTTGGTCGCAGAGGCAAATGTGGATTTAGTTTTGGTAAGAAGAGTTGGTAAAGAGCATCATTTGATTAGGAATATTCCAAATAAGATTTCAACTTATTTGCTAAAACTTCAGTTTGGGCCAAATTGATATTCAGCATTATTTGGTTGGCAACTTTACTGTCTCCTTATGGCACTCCTAGAGTCTTCGGGTGAAGAAGTTTTGCTCTGGAGAAGAGAGCTTCTGACTAAAGGAGGTAGGGCTGTTGACCTTGACTGGCTTTTAGATATTGGGGGTGGAGTGCGTTGGAGCAGACTTCAACAAATACATTTTGATCCAAGTTGCAAATTGATTCTTGAGCAATCCTTAGATCATTTGGCAATTATCTGGCAAGAGCATTTAGATAATCAAATTCCACTCCAGCATCTTTTGGGTCGATGTCCTTGGAGGGATTTTGAACTAGAGATTAGTTCTGCTGCTCTCATACCTCGTCAAGAGACAGAACTATTGATGGACTTGGCTTTGCAGAGATTTGACCGTGGATTTTCCGGCCTTTGGGCTGACCTTGGCACCGGGTCAGGAGCTCTTGCGGTTGCCCTCGCTAGATCTTTCCCTAATGCAGTAGGTCATGCTGTTGACTTGAGTGATGAAGCTTTATCTCTTGCACAAAGAAATTTGAAGCGATTAGCGCCTAAGGCGTCAGTTGACTTTCATTTAGGTAGTTGGTGGGAACCTTTAAAGTCTTGCTGGGGAGCAATTGGATTGGTATTAGCAAACCCTCCTTATATCCCAACTGCTGTTGTCCATCAACTAGAACCAATAGTCAGGCAAAATGAGCCATACTTAGCTCTATGTGGTGGACCTGATGGCCTAAATGCTTGTCGAGAAATTGTAAATAGTTCGTCTAATGCTCTTTCTCCAGGCGGTTGGTTGATTATTGAGCATCATCATGACCAAAGTGATGATGTTTTGACTCTTATGAGTAAAACAGGCTTGAAAGATGTTGCTTTTGAGACTGACTTAAATGGCATAAAGCGCTTCGCTTTGGGGCGAAATCCATAAAATCTTAAGTATAAAAAGGATGTACTCGTTTAATGAAAAATCTGTATTTGATGCCTCAGAACTTTCTTATAGGCTGCTTCAAGGATCTGCTGCTTTATTTCCTACAGATACCCTCCCTGCACTTGCAGCAGCTCCTAATGCAGCATCACAGTTGTGGGAGATAAAGCAAAGACCAACGAAAAAGCCTTTAATTTTGATGGGCTCAAGTGCAACTGAACTCTTTAAATTTGCCTCTTTGAAATCTATAGAGGATGCAGAAGCGATGGCAAGTAGATATTGGCCAGGAGCATTAACTATCATTTTGCCTGCTTCTGGTCCATTTGTTGATGTCCTTAATCCAGGTGGATTGAATATAGGGATGAGAGTTCCGGCTTGTGAAGCTGCCATTGAACTACTAACTAAAAGTGGCCCATTGGCAACTACTAGCGCCAATCTTTCAGGTCACCCGCCATCTATTAATGCAAGGGAAGCCTCCAATTATTTCCCAGAATTACCATTGCTAGGCCCTATCCCATGGCCAGCCCCGTCTGGGATGGCTAGTACTGTGATCGTGTGGCGGAGCATTGGCCACTGGCAAGTTTTGCGAAGAGGTGCTGTGATTCTTCCAGAGGTTTCATCAAAATGATTTGGCTGATAGGCCTGGTTTTGACTCTACAGGCTATTTTTTATTGGATTTTGAAGCCTGCAATCCACTTTTCAATGCCAATATTTGAAGTGAGAGGCTTTGGCTTACTGTTTTTGCTTTTAGGAGCGTGGCTTCTCTCAGGAAGAGTTGAAAGCCAAAGACCTCGTTAAAGTGTTCATCACACTCTGGGGGGGCTTTCATTTAAAACACTTTTTTGATTTAGTTATATTGCTGGTAAATGCTTGTGGACACTTGGTGGCTTGAAGCCGGCTAACGGATTTGAACCGATGACCTTCGCTTTACAAAAGCGCTGCTCTACCACTGAGCTAAGCCGGCATCCTATAAATCTTAACTAAGCAGGCTTCTGAAATCTTGGATGAATCTTCTTAGGCTGAAAATTATTTATTTTAAAGATAGAGACATTCTTGAGCTTTTGGCGGCCTAAATTAAATACTCCTTGAAATGGAGATTATCTTTATTGTGCAGAATACACAATTTTGAGAGTATTAATATTGACATCTTTTGCTAATAAATGAACATCTGGCAATGATTTTGTATGAATTAATTAACTATAAATCCATCTAAATAGTAAATGCAAGTCATTCTTTGTTGCTTCTCTCCAATCAATTACAGATTAACTTGAGATCTCTTGCTCTTCTATTGGTTGCTCAATTGGCTTTTTAGTTTTGATAGCCCCTGAGGTGTCCCTTCTTATTGGTAAATTTGCTACAAGAGCTGTCATTCGATCTTCAGTCTCTAGGCTTACAGCTCCTTCCTCTATGTCGATCTCAACATATTTGGCGACTACTTCAAGTATCTCTCGCCTCATTTGATCCAAAAGATCAGGGCTGAGATCAGTGCGATCATGAGCAAGAACTAATTGAAGACGTTCTCGTGCAGTATTGGCGCTAGCTTCTTGGCGCCTAAGTAATTTGTTGAGGATGTCGCGCAGAGTCATGGCATTTAGAAAATCTTGGTTTGCATCAGACGCTTGAATTTGTCTCGGATGCCTGGGCCTTCTTTTGAAGGGTCAATCATGGGAATATCTTCCCCTTGCAAACGCCGAGCAATGTTTGTGTAGCAACGCGCCGCAGGAGAAGTGCCTCCACTTAGAGTGAGAGGCTCTCCTCTGTTTGTGCTCACAATTACTTGCTCATCCTCTAGGACTAATCCCAGTAATGGCAGCGCAAGAATATCTGTAACATCTTCAACTGAAAGCATCTCTTGACTGGCAATCATCTTTGGGCGCACTCTGTTGAGTACTAGCTGAGTGGGTTTTATCCCATTTGCATTAAGAAGGCCTATAACTCGATCAGCATCTCGAACTGCAGAAATCTCTGGGTTTGTTACCACTATGGCTTCTTTAGAGGCTGAAACTGCATTTTTGAACCCGTCTTCAACCCCAGCAGGACAATCAATTAATACATAGTCGAATTGTTCACTTAGCAAAGACACTATCCGCTGCATATCTTCTGGTTTAAGCCAATCAAGCATTCGCGGATTCCCTGCAGGGAGAAGAGCGAGATTTGGCTCTTGCTTGTGTTTGACAAGCGCTTGTTCTAATCGACAACTTTCTTCTAGAACCTCTTGGGCTGTATAGATGATTCGATTTTCTAGGCCTAGTAATAAATCAAGGTTTCGCAAACCAAAGTCTGCATCTAACACTGCAGTGCTCACGCCTTGCTTGGCGAGTGCAATGCCCAAATTTGCTGTCAGAGTTGTCTTCCCGACACCTCCTTTGCCAGAGCAGATAAGAATGATGCGTGTATTTGTCGCCACGGACCTCTTAAAAGTGGGCGCATCCTAGGGGGCCTTTGGATCCGGAAAAAGAGAAATGGGTGAAGGTTTGCATTTAAAAGTCTTTAGAAATTTATAAAACTCACTTTTATTTTCCTGGAAAGCAGCTTCCCATGGAGCTTTCAGCCTGTTTGGCCGATCTGAGAAGGGTCAGGTTTTCTTAGGAAGTTTTGAAAGAATTAGTTCTTGCTGGTTTGATAACAATTTGATCAAATTCGATTATTGCTTCTTCCGCTAGTCCTGCTTGAGGGATTTCTTGGGGGCCACGAGCAACTTTGTTGGCAATCCTTAACTGGAGTGGCCTTAGTTGTAGTGCAACAATCTTTGCGTCATGGTTCCCTTCTTTACCTGCGTGAGCAATTCCGCGAAGCCTTCCCCATATCAATACATCTCCACCAGCAGAAATTTTTGCACCAGGGTTTACATCACCTAATAAAAGTACATCTCCTTCTGCCTCTAGGTTTTCGCCTGATCTCAGTGTCCCTTGATGGAATAACAAACATGGATTTTTAGTTTTCTGCACATCCGATGTGCTTGATGGATAAGAGATTTCTTCACTTTTTTCAGGCTTTAAAAGGGCTGGGTAACCTAGTGATGAAGCACTGACGATCGTTTCAGGAATATTTGACTGAATCATATTGATTCGGAGCCCAGCCTGATCAAAAAGGACTTTAATTGTTTGAAAATCTTTGCAGCTAAGAAACCAGTCAAGACAATTGATTGTGACTAAACCTGGTTTAAGATTTATGATTTTCCGAGGTAATAACTCACGCCAATCTTCTCTGCGGGATGATGGAAAAATAATGCTTTGCAAATCTTGTGGATGTTCATTCATTTACGGGAGGAAGATGGTGGTCAATTTAGATAATTTGCGGCAAGAAGCTTACCTGTTTTTTAAGGTCAATGTGGATCTCTTTAGGATGAATTAGCCAAGCAGCACCTGCCGGATCAATGAGGCCTTTTACCACAGGGGAAACTTGTTCCAACGCCTTAAGCTTGTCCCCATCCCATAATCGAAGGCCCCGCTTATATGGTTGGTAACTTTCTATTTTTTGATGTCGAAGGGTACATAATTGATCAGGGTCTTGGCCTAGCTTCTCAACAAGTTTTCTGGCCTTTGCAAGTGCTTCTAATTGATCTTCAATTTTCAGGTGATTAACATCCAAGGCCTTTAAAAGATTTCTATTTATAAAACGGTTGCATAGCTTTGCAAGAATTTCAGGTGCTTCTTCTTGCCATCGCATTAGGTGATAACCAGTTCGGACATCATCATTTGCTAAAAAGGTTTCCAAGTCAATGTCATCTGATTGCCAAAGCCAAGTGGCCATATATTTATCAGCCCAAATCTTTTTAGGCCCTAATTCTCTAGCAGTGCGAACCAGTTGTTCTAGTAACCAGCTGCAAACTTCATTGAGTCGATGGTTATATACGCTGCGATACATAAGGTTCCTAATGACAAGGTAATGCTCAACTGCAGTAAGGCCTTTGGGGTGAATGGCTAAATCTCCATCAGGAGCAAGAGTTAGTGCCGAAAGAATTCTTTCCAGGTCTAGTTGGCCATATGTTGTTCCAGTGCTGTAGCTATCGCGTAATAGATAATCAAGGCGATCACAATCAAGTTGACTACTGACTAGTGCTTTGACGACGTTGTTGGAAGATTGCTTCTTCTCAATAATGTTTGCCACCTGATCAGCAGTACCTTCCTCAAAGGCTTCTAGGGCTGTTTTGATTTGCGAACAATTTCTTATCAAATGTGCAGTCCATTTTTCATGCCTTAGCCCAAACATTTCCTCACCTGTATGGCTGAGGGGAGTGTGGCCAATGTCATGCAATAAAGCTGCGCCATATAGAACTCCTTTAATTCTTTGAAGATTGGGATCTAATTTCAACAATCTGCTTAATGCTCTTCTAGCTATATGAAAAACTCCTAGGGAGTGGGTAAAGCGACTGGATTCAGCTCCATGAAAGGTTAAGAATGCTGGCCCTAATTGCCTAATGCGACGCAGTCTTTGAAACGGAGAGGAATCGATCAACTTAATAACCATGGCCTCAGCAGGTTCATCGCTGTCCAGTGTTATCCCGAGATGAAGAGGGTCGTGATAGGTCCTTAGGCTCATTGATTGGCCATAGGAATTTTTGAGGTGTCAATGATTGACCCTGATCCCTCTAAGTTTTCTTTTTGCGCTGATTTCTCAAGGTTTTTCAGGTCAAGAGTGGAGCTCATTAGAAGCTCAGCATCTTGAAGCCATCGATCTTCGCTTGTACCTGGATTAAGTGGTTCTGGTAAATCTAATAATCGGTCAGGTTCTATGCCTTGGTTTTGAATGTCAGTACCGTTCGGAGTTAGGTAACTAGCAACTGTTACGGCAAGGCCACTGCCATCACTAAGTTTGCTCAATGACTGTATTAATCCTTTCCCGAAAGTTCTGCTACCAATAAGTTGAGATCGACCATTGTCTTGAAGTGCACCAGCCAGAATCTCGCTAGCACTAGCAGTTCCGCCATTGACAATAGTGACCATTGGTCCTTCATAGAGAGTTTCTAATCCTGCTGGTATCGCATCATTTATTCCTTCACGATTTCTAGTTTCTACTATTGGTTTATTACTTAGGAATGCATCTGCAACAGCCAAACCTGAGCTGACTAGCCCTCCAGAGTTGTTGCGTAAATCCAATACAAGACCCTCTACTTCTTTCTCCGAAAGCTCTTCGAGAGCTTCTTTGACCTGTCTTGGTACTCCCTCACTGAACTGTGTAATTCGAAGGTAGCCAATCGTATGAGATTCATTCCTTAAGCGTCGAGTTCGCACTGGACGTAAATCAACACTGCGGCGTTCGAGGGTTATTTCTTGGTTCTCTCCGTTTGGAGTTTGGAGCTCAACAATTACCTGAGAGCCAACTTCTCCTCTCAATCTTGCTGCGGTGGCCTCTAGACCAAGATTTTGAGGAGATTCGCCATTTACCTTTAACAAAGCTGTGCCACTTGCCACCCCTGCGTCGGCAGCAGGGGATCCTTCGAGTGGTGAAATAACCACAATTTGTCCATCATCATTCCTTGCCCCTAATTGCAGACCTACTCCATTGATCTCGCTCCCTAGATTGCTTGCTTTCAATGCGACGTAATCAATAGGTCTTAGTAGCCTTGTATATGGATCTCCTAGTGGTTGAAGCATTCTTTCAATGGCTGCATAAGCTTCTTCACTGGTTGTAATTGGTTGTTCTAGAGCCTTTTGCCTGAGGCGTCTCCAATGAATTTGATCAAACTTTGTTGGGTCTAGATACCCTTGATTGACGAGACTCCAACTCTCAAGAATGATTTGTTGACCATCATTCAAGGCATGAATCGCTTGGGCATTTAATAAGAAACAGATCGCCACGCTGCATAGCGCAATTAGGAGGCGTTGCACAGTTTTGAACCAGGATTTAACAGTTGGAGGCATTGGATTAATCCCTGGCAAGGATTTTGGAGCACATTTCAGTAGACTCTTTTGTACAAAAGCTCACCTCAATAAATGGCGAACTCCTCACCTGTCTACGACTGGTTCCAGGAACGTCTTGAAGTTCAGGACATAGCAGATGATGTCACTTCAAAATACGTCCCCCCGCACGTAAACATCTTTTATTGTTTGGGTGGGATCACTTTGGTTTGTTTCCTGATTCAGTTTGCGACAGGTTTCGCAATGACTTTTTACTACAAACCAACTGTTGTTGAGGCTTATAGCTCAGTCAGTGCATTGATGACGGACGTGAGTTTTGGATGGTTGATTCGTTCAGTACATCGATGGAGCGCCTCAATGATGGTGCTGTGCCTGATTTTGCATGTCTTTCGTGTATATCTAACTGGTGGGTTCAAGCGACCTCGAGAGCTGACTTGGATTACAGGAGTAACTATGGCAGTTATTACTGTTGCGTTTGGTGTTACTGGATATTCTCTTCCCTGGGATCAGGTTGGTTATTGGGCTGTAAAGATTGTTTCAGGAGTTCCTGCGGCAATTCCAGTTATCGGAGACTTCATGGTGGAATTGCTTCGTGGAGGGGAAAGTGTTGGTCAGTCAACATTGACTCGTTTTTACAGCCTCCATACTTTTGTTCTTCCTTGGGCTCTTGCAGTTTTTATGCTCATGCACTTTCTTATGATCCGGAAACAAGGAATTTCTGGTCCTTTGTAAAGAAGGTCTTAATCTCCTCAAAGCTTCCTGCTTGATTTTTTTCTAGTTTCATTCCAAAAAAGTAGCTTTACACATGTCAACACTAAAGAAACCCAATCTGGCTGATCCCAAGTTGAGGGCAAAGCTCGCGAAGGGAATGGGGCATAACTATTACGGAGAGCCTGCTTGGCCTAACGATCTTTTATATATTTTCCCTGTAGTAATTCTCGGCACAGTTGCCTGCATAGTCGGCCTTGCAGTTTTAGATCCCGCAATATTGGGCGAACCAGCCAATCCTTTTGCTACTCCATTAGAGATTCTTCCAGAATGGTACCTATATCCAGTTTTTCAAATCCTAAGAGTTGTTCCTAATAAACTTCTTGGAATTGTCTTGCAAACTTTGATTCCTTTGGGATTGATGCTGATTCCATTTATTGAGAATGTTAATCCTTTTTATAATCCCTTTAGAAGACCAATTGCAACTAGCTTCTTCTTGTTCGGAACTTTGTTTACTATCTATCTTGGGATTGGTGCATGTCTTCCAATAGATAAGTCTTTAACGTTGGGATTGTTTTAAGAACCCTATATTTCTATTTAACTTTAGACAGAAAATCTTTAAATAATCTTTATCAGATTTAATTACTGAATTAAGGCATAATTTCTTCCAGATCTAGCATTAATACATCATCTGGACAAACGCGTAAAAGGTGATGAAGTAATAGAAAACCAACTATTGTCCAAGTTTGATATGTTCTTGATTGCTGTCCAACCCAAGTGCCAGTAGGACCATCGAAGTATTCCGCCCATTTTTGGCGTGGCAATTGATTTAGCTGGCTCCAATAGCATTCCTCAAGGAGAGCTCGCATTTGTCCCATTAGCAATACATCAGCATGTGGATACCGTTTCTCATGTCTAATGATTGAGGCACCAAAGAACCAAAGAAGACTGGGCCAATGTCCACCATTGTGGTAACTCCAAGGCCAGTTTTTGGGATCAGATCCGGTTTTGTTTTGCCATTCGGCACCGTCCATTGGCGGATGGCATATGCGCATTGGCATTTGAGCCATAAGATGTTCTCTGTTATGCAGTACAAGACGAAACAGTGCTCTTTGTTGCGGAGCTGTTAGTACTCCAAACATGCATGCAAGAGAATTCCCAAGGCTGTAAAAACGAAAATCAGGACGCCCCGTGCGAATGTTCCCAATCAGATAGCCGCCTCGGTCTTCTAACCAGTCTTGAAGCCATGATGGGACAACTTGTGGCTGGACATTGAATTCGTTTTGGTGCTGATCTTCTCCATATTGCTCAGTTGGTCTTCTCCTTAGTACTTGCATTGTTTTACTGGTTACCCAGTAGTGCTTTAGGAGAAATTGACGCAAGTCATGTACCCATTGCCTTGTTAATACGAGCCTCTGATCAAGTAAGCGACTTACTTGATGTTTTCGACTGAGTTCCATAAGTTCTATGCAACTTCGCAGACTCGCGTATAGCAGTACTTCAACTTCTAGTGGTGCTCCCCATACATCCATCGGACGGTCAATCATGAACGCACAATCAGGGACAAAGAGAACAGGAGTCCCTTCAAAAGTGGGGTGGAGAACTAAATCTAGAAGTAGTTGAACTCCTCTTTGCACCCTTTGACTTGTCCCGAAGCTTGTGTCTCCACTCCTTCTGACATAAAGCCAGCACAATATTGGCCACCAAAGACTTGCATCTGCAGAAGTGATTCGACCTATAGACCTTTGTCCATAGTCTGCAATTAATTCGCCCTGTTCCTCAACAAAGCTTGTAGGGAAAACTCCACGAGTTTGGTATGTGGTGCTTTGTAGATCTAGGCAGACACTCAGAAAATGTTTGACGATGTCATATCTTTTTTGTGTCAGCAAATAGATCATTACTGGCACGTTGTCGCGCAGAAAGATCTCGCCGTAGTTCAGAGCATCATTATTAGCTGGATGTTCGAGAGCGGCGACACTTCCACCAAGTTTCCCTGCGACTTCAATGAGTGTGCGCTCGAAATGCTCTTTGGCTCTTTTGATTACTTGGTCTTCATTAGAGTTGGGACGAACACGTTTGTGCTGTTGGCTGAAGCGACCTGCCATTTAGTAATTCTAATTGTCCATGCTCAAACGCTAGTTATGACAGGCCAATCGCACAGTGGAAGCAAGTCTGGAGATATTGTTAATTCATTTTTCTTGCAAGTGGGCTGCTTAATGGTCTAAATTATTTGGATGTGCAAAGGGCTGAGCCCTGAAGCACTTCCCACAGATCTCAAGGCGAAGGTCTTGACTTGGTCAGTGGGTGCTTACAAAGCTTGAAGGAGAAATCCTTCGGTGTTGTAAGTTTCAAGTACGGCTATACGGCCGTATCTCCTGATACTTCTTGTATGGGAAGTAACAGGACTGAACCTGGACAACTGAAAAGTTTAGGAACTGACGCTTTTATCGCGTCTAGAACTTCTTAGAATTAGCTTTTAAAGGCTTTTTTATGATTTCTGGATAGATATGCGATAAGAGTGTGAGGTCCCGTCAAAAGAAATTAGTTTCTGAAACCTTTTTGCCACATTTTGTTTAGTTTTCACGGACCAAGCAAAGTGTGAATGGTGTATCAGGTGGATGAAACGACCGGATCTGAGATCCTGGATAGTCACAAGGAAGAGATTCTTACGTGCACTCTACGAACCCTTCTCTTTGAATTAAGAGACAGGAGGCTAAAACTACTTTCAGTACGCCAGTGTTGATAAGTGGGTTAAGCAAATCAGACTGAATAGATGCGTTCTAAAAGACTCTCTATAAAAGGGCCTGATCTACAACGGAGAGTTTGATCCTGGCTCAGGATGAACGCTGGCGGCGTGCTTAACACATGCAAGTCGAACGAACCTTCGGGTTAGTGGCGGACGGGTGAGTAACGCGTGGGAATCTGCCCTCAGGAGGGGGATAACGGCTGGAAACGGCCGCTAATACCCCATATGCCGAGAGGTGAAATGAATTTCGCCTGAGGATGAGCCCGCGTCTGATTAGCTTGTTGGTGAGGTAATGGCTCACCAAGGCTTCGATCAGTAGCTGGTCTGAGAGGATGATCAGCCACACTGGGACTGAGACACGGCCCAGACTCCTACGGGAGGCAGCAGTGGGGAATTTTCCGCAATGGGCGAAAGCCTGACGGAGCAACGCCGCGTGAGGGACGAAGGCCTCTGGGCTGTAAACCTCTTTTCTCAAGGAAGAAGATATGACGGTACTTGAGGAATAAGCCACGGCTAATTCCGTGCCAGCAGCCGCGGTAATACGGGAGTGGCAAGCGTTATCCGGAATTATTGGGCGTAAAGCGTCCGCAGGCGGCCTTTCAAGTCTGCTGTTAAAACGTGGAGCTTAACTCCATCAAGGCAGTGGAAACTGTTGGGCTTGAGTGTGGTAGGGGCAGAGGGAATTCCCGGTGTAGCGGTGAAATGCGTAGATATCGGGAAGAACACCAGTGGCGAAGGCGCTCTGCTGGGCCATAACTGACGCTCATGGACGAAAGCCAGGGGAGCGAAAGGGATTAGATACCCCTGTAGTCCTGGCCGTAAACGATGAACACTAGGTGTCGGGGGAATCGACCCCTTCGGTGTCGTAGCCAACGCGTTAAGTGTTCCGCCTGGGGAGTACGCACGCAAGTGTGAAACTCAAAGGAATTGACGGGGGCCCGCACAAGCGGTGGAGTATGTGGTTTAATTCGATGCAACGCGAAGAACCTTACCAGGGTTTGACATCCTGCGAACCTCTAAGAAATTGGAGGGTGCCTTCGGGAGCGCAGTGACAGGTGGTGCATGGCTGTCGTCAGCTCGTGTCGTGAGATGTTGGGTTAAGTCCCGCAACGAGCGCAACCCACGTTTTTAGTTGCCAGCATTTAGTTGGGCACTCTAGAGAGACCGCCGGTGATAAACCGGAGGAAGGTGTGGACGACGTCAAGTCATCATGCCCCTTACATCCTGGGCTACACACGTACTACAATGCTACGGACAAAGGGCAGCAAACTCGCGAGGGCAAGCAAATCCCATAAACCGTGGCTCAGTTCAGATCGTAGGCTGCAACTCGCCTACGTGAAGCAGGAATCGCTAGTAATCGCAGGTCAGCATACTGCGGTGAATACGTTCCCGGGCCTTGTACACACCGCCCGTCACACCATGGAAGTTGGCCATGCCCGAAGTCGTTACTCCAACCCTTGTGGAGGAGGACGCCGAAGGTGGGGCTAATGACTGGGGTGAAGTCGTAACAAGGTAGCCGTACCGGAAGGTGCGGCTGGATCACCTCCTAACAGGGAGACAACAACTGATTTTGATGCCTGAATTATTTATTTTTAGGCCATAATCCTGTCACCTTAGGTCGATCGGTACCTCAGTTTTATATTGGAAAAACTAAGAAATTAGTTTCTAAAATCTTAAAATTCAGTTCCTAAACTTTGTCTAGGTCACACCCAACAAGGGTACTCCTGGGCCATTAGCTCAGGTGGTTAGAGCGCACCCCTGATAAGGGTGAGGTCCCTGGTTCAAGTCCAGGATGGCCCATTCGGTGTTGGGGGTATAGCTCAGTTGGTAGAGCGCCTGCTTTGCAAGCAGGATGTCAGCGGTTCGAGTCCGCTTACCTCCACTGATCACCTCCTGATGACGATGCTTAAGGAGAACTTTTGTTTGATTTGATCTAGAATTTGTTCTTGATGAATGAACCTAGCTTCTTGTCATACCTTCTGAAATTTTTTCAAGGTTGATAGGATGCTGGGCTCTCTGCAATTTAATTGCAGTGATGTTCAGTAGAACCTTGACAACTGCATAGGTAAGTCTGGAAAGAATAAAGCATCTCATGGATGCATTGTTTTTTTGGGTCAACTATTAGGATTCTGATTTAATTGGAATTTTCGTTTGACTTGAATTGATAATGTTTGATTCTTGAGCAAGAGCCGAGACTCTATAACGCCCTTTCATTGCTTAATTGCTAATGAGAGTTCGATTTTTAATTTTCCTTTTTGATACTAATGTATTAGATTATTTCTATTGTATTAGATCAAATTAACTCGAAAATTAAAGAGAAAAGTGTTAACAACACATAGCGTTTTAGAGATTATATGGTCAAGCTACAAAGGGCTCACGGTGGATACCTTGGCACACAGAGGCGATGAAGGACGTAGTTACCTGCGATAAGTCTCGGGGAGCTGGAAGCACGCTTTGATCCGGGAATTTCCGAATGGGGCAACCCCTAGAACGATCAGCTGAATCCATAGGCTGGTACGAGCCAACCCAGCGAACTGAAACATCTTAGTAGCTGGAGGAAAGGAAAGTAAAAACGACTCCCTAAGTAGCGGCGAGCGAACGGGGAATAGCCCAAACCGATGGTTTCGACCATCGGGGTTGTGGGACAGAAACGTGGACCAACAAACCTAGAAGAAGCGTTTGAATGGCGCGCCATAGAGGGTGAAAGCCCCGTAATCGAAAGGAGAGTTGGCCTATCTGTATCCCGAGTAGCACGGAGCACGTGAAATTCCGTGTGAATCTGCGAGGACCACCTCGTAAGGCTAAGTACTCCTGTGTGACCGATAGCGCAACAGTACCGCGAGGGAAAGGTGAAAAGAACCCCTGGAGGGGAGTGAAATAGAACATGAAACCGTGAGCTTACAAGCAATGGGAGCCCGACTTATCGGGTGACCGTGTGCCTGTTGAAGAATGAGCCGGCGACTTATAGGCACTGGCGGGTTAAACCGGGAATGGTGGAGCCATAGCGAAAGCGAGTCTGAATAGGGCGTTTGTCAGTGTTTATAGACCCGAACCCGGGTGATCTAACCATGGCCAGGATGAAGCTTGGGTGATACCAAGTGGAGGTCCGAACCGACTGATGTTGAAAAATCAGCGGATGAGCTGTGGTTAGGGGTGAAATGCCAATCGAACCCGGAGCTAGCTGGTTCTCCCCGAAATACGTTGAGGCGTAGCGTCTAGTGCTCCAGCAGGGGGGTAAAGCCACCATTTCGGTGCGGGCTGCGAGAGCGGTACCAAATCGAGATGAACTCTGAATACCCTGTGTGTAACTAGGCAGTCAGACTGTGGGGGATAAGCTCCATAGTCGAAAGGGAAACAGCCCAGACCGCCAGCTAAGGTCCCAAAATCAACGCTAAGTGATAAAGGAGGTGGGATTGCCCAGACAACCAGGAGGTTTGCCTAGAAGCAGCCATCCTCAAAGGAGTGCGTAATAGCTCACTGGTCGAGCGATCCTGCGCCGAAAATGAACGGGGCTAAGCGTTGTACCGAAGCTGCGGATTTAACTTGTTAAATGGTAGGGGAGCGTTCTATGTGGGGTGAAGCGTTAGCGTAAGCGGGCGTGGACTGCATAGAAGTGAGAATGTCGGCTTGAGTAGCGAAAACATGGGTGAGAATCCCATGCCCCGAAACCCTAAGGGTTCCTCCGGCAGGCTCGTCCGCGGAGGGTTAGTCTGGACCTAAGGTCAGGCCGAAAGGCGTAGTCGATGGACAACAGGTCAACATTCCTGTACCGGTTGTGTTTTGGGAAGGGGGACGGAGAAGGCTAGCCAAGCCAGATGTTGGTTACTGGTTCAAGTGTTCAAGGCGTTGAGGAGCGGAGAAAACGTTCTGAGCTGAGGCACGAGTACGAGCTGCTACGGCAGCGAAGTTGGTGATGTCATGCTTCCAAGAAAAGCCCTATACCCGTTAAGACATAACTGCCAGTACCCGAAACCGACACAGGTGGGGTGGTAGAGAATACTGAGGGGCGCGAGATAACTCTCTCTAAGGAACTCGGCAAAATGGCCCCGTAACTTCGGGAGAAGGGGTGCCAGCGAGAGCTGGCCGCAGTGAAGAGGCCCAGGCGACTGTTTACCAAAAACACAGGTCTCCGCTAAGTCGCAAGACGATGTATGGGGGCTGACGCCTGCCCAGTGCCGGAAGGTTAAGGAAGCCGGTCAGCGTAAGCGAAGCTGGCGACTGAAGCCCCGGTGAACGGCGGCCGTAACTATAACGGTCCTAAGGTAGCGAAATTCCTTGTCGGGTAAGTTCCGACCCGCACGAAAGGCGTAACGATCTGGGCGCTGTCTCGGAGAGAGGCTCGGCGAAATAGAATTGTCTGTGAAGATGCGGACTACGTACACCCGGACAGAAAGACCCTATGAAGCTTTACTGCAGCTTGGTATTGTGCCCGGGCTCTGAATGCGCAGGATAGGTGGGAGACTTTGAAGTAGTGCTCGTGGGTACTATTGAGTCAATGGTGAGATACCACTCTTTCAGAGCTAGGGTTCTAACGTTCACCCGTTATCCGGGGAGCGGACAGTATCAGGTGGGCAGTTTGACTGGGGCGGTCGCCTCCTAAAAGGTAACGGAGGCGTGCAAAGGTTCCCTCAGGCTGGTTGGAAATCAGTCGTCGAGTGCAAAGGCAGAAGGGAGCTTGACTGTGAGACCTACAAGTCGAACAGGGACGAAAGTCGGCCTTAGTGATCCGACGGTTCTGCGTGGAAGGGCCGTCGCTCAACGGATAAAAGTTACTCTAGGGATAACAGGCTGATCTCCCCCAAGAGTTCACATCGACGGGGAGGTTTGGCACCTCGATGTCGGCTCATCGCAACCTGGGGCTGAAGTCGGTCCCAAGGGTTGGGCTGTTCGCCCATTAAAGCGGTACGCGAGCTGGGTTCAGAACGTCGTGAGACAGTTCGGTCCATATCCGGTGTACGCGCAGGAATATTGAGAGGATTTCTCCCTAGTACGAGAGGACCGGGAGGAACGCACCTCTGGTGTACCAGTTATCGTGCCAACGGTAAACGCTGGGTAGCCATGTGCGGAGTGGATAACCGCTGAAAGCATCTAAGTGGGAAGCCCACCTCAAGATGAGTATTCCCATGGCATAAGCCAGTAAGGTCACGGGAAGAACACCCGTTGATAGGCTCTACGTGGAAGCCTGGTAACAGGTGCAGCGGAGGAGTACTAATAGACCGAGGGCTTGACCATTTTTTGGCTCTTCGAAAAACAGTTTTATTCTTTTTAGCTTTTAATTCCTTTTGGATTTAAAAGCCTATGCAGTTCTCAAGGTTCACTCTTTGGGAATTTAACTATCTTGGTGTTCATGGCGATGTGGAACCACTCCGACCCATCTCGAACTCGGTTGTGAAACGCATCAGCGGCGAAGATATTTGGGGGGTAGCCCCCTGAGAAAATAGCTCAATGCCAGGTAAAAAAATTCCTAACATCAGATCACCATTTTCTAATAAGTAAATAGTGAATCTGAACAAAAAAGCCACCTCATAGAGGTGGCTTTTTTGTTTGAAATTCATTTGAAATTGACATGTGATTATAGCTAGATTTTTTATTGAAAGTGATTAGTAACTTTTGGAAGAATTGCAAATTGCATAAGAAATGAAATAAAAAATTAATCATATTCATAGTGCTCTATATATTGGCTTTACTTGATTTTTGCTTAATTAGTTGATTCAATTATTGATTTTGAATTTTTGATCAATTCGTAGTTATTGATTTTGTAAGCAAAGAAATTCAAAGGACTCTATTGTTGGCACTTGGAGCACCAATGTGTACTTCTCCCTGATAGCTTTTGACGTTCAATTCTTGTTCCACACCTTCGGCAAGGTTTCCCCTCTTTCTTGTATACCCATGCTGCTCCTCCATATTTGCCATTCCCCCCATCTAAATCCCTGAAATCACTAAAAGTTGTTCCACCTTTGCCAATACTTACTTTGAGAACTTTAGTTATACTTTTGCAGAGACGCTCAATCTCTATTCCTTTGAGTTCACCTGAAGGTTTTTGAGGCAATATTCTTGCTAAGAATAAACTTTCATCTGCATATATATTCCCTATCCCAGCGATAAGTGATTGGTCAAGTAAAGCTGATTTTATAGAACGATTTCTACCTTTGAGGCATCTTTTGAGGTAAGTGGCGTTGAACTTTGTGCTAAATGGTTCTGGCCCAAGATGTTTTAACCCCGTGATGACTTTTTGGGGCGAGCTATCTGAAGGCACCCACCACATTTGCCCGAAACTACGAATGTCAACAAATCGAAGCTCCTCTCCTTGCTTGTTCCAAAAACGAACCCTTGTATGAGGACATGGTATGACTTTTTGCTCATGCCATTGGAATTGTCCGGTCATGCGCAAGTGAACGCCCCACCATCCATGAAGTTTGGATTGTTTGTGCTCTTTTTTGTTTTGTGAAGCGTCCCTGTGTAAGGAAGCAATCAGATATTTGCCACGTCTTTGCCATTCTCCGACTTGTGAGCCAGTTAGGTTGGCTGTGAACTCGACTACACCTCCAGGGCTGGCAATTGCTCTTTCTCTAAATACTTCTACTCCTTCAATACAAAAAAATCTAAGACGATCCGCTAAGCCTTTGCGAACCGTCTCGACTTCAGGAAGTTCTGGCAAGCTAGTTAAGCGGGCTCTAATTCAGATTCTGCATAGTTTGAAGTGGTAATACCACCGTCTACCCCGCTGTAGACCTTGTAGTCCACCTTCTGGAAGCGAACAGTGACAGGGTACTTCCCGCCACCTTCAGAGGTTACTGAAGCGACTGTTCCTACTTCGTTGTACCAATAAGACTCTGGACGCTTGATGCGCACCTTGTCACCTTTAGATACCGCCATCGCTGCGTTGTAGAAAACACTTCGTTAATAAGGTTATCGCTGAGAGGGTAAGAGTTTGCTTTAGCGTCACAGAATGTCGTCGCAGCTGGCTAAGTCTGTGGCAGCATCCAGCTCATATTTAGTCTGTTTTTGTGACATCGACCATTTCGCTTGATCCTTCATTGCTTCACTTAGATCTTCCAGATCCCGAAAAGGACGATTTAAGCAATATCGAGTTTTTGGATCAATTGGAGAAGGCTTGGGCGGTTTGCGATCGATTTGATTTGCAGACTGAGATATGGAGAGGCAGAATTTTGCGGGTAGTTAGAGATCGGGAAAAGCGTGGTGGAGAAGGTCGTGGTGCTGGATTTTTGCTTTGGCTGAGAGAAAGAGAAATAAGCAAGACCCGTGCCTATGGATTGATCCAACTTGCTGATTCTGCTGATGATCTCGTTGGTGAAGGGGTTCTTGAGGAAGCAAGTGTTAATAATTTTTCAAGGAGAGCTTTTATTGAAACTGCACAAGCCGCTCCAGAAGTGCAGCAGATGATTTCTGAAGCTGCGAATGAAGGGCAAGAAATCACGAGGAAGCAGGTTCGCCAGCTTACAGATGAGTTCACTTCCGCAACTAGCCCACTCTTGCCAGAAGAGATACGTGAGCGGACTCAGTCGAACTTGTTGCCGCCAAGAATTGTTGCTCCATTAGTAAAGGAATTAGCAAAGTTACCTGAGGCTCAGCTAGAAGACTTACGCAAAACTTTGCGCGAAGAACCAGAAATTGATTGCATCAAAGATGTAACGAGTACTGCACGCTGGATTAGTAAATCTCTTGATGCATCTCTTGCTTTGCGGGCTTTTCAGGTTATGGATTTGAATCTTGAGAAAGCTATGGAGGAGGCGAAAAGGCTAGATGCTATGGGATTACTTGCGGATGCATGCAGCCAAGCTCAGGCGATTGAATCTTCAGTTCTTAAATTGCATACGGCATGGCGCAGATTAGGCGGCTTGCAGGAAAGACTCTGGTTAGAAAGTGGTACAAGCACTCCTTACTTGAGAGATGTCTTGAATATTTTGCAAACCCTTAGTGGTGCAACAATGCGGGTCTCTCTTGGCGAACTTTCTGGCGGAAAGAAATTGCGATTGCAGATAGTTGAAGAGGCTGCTGATCAATTGGAACCTCCAATATTAGGTTGATTTTTTATTATGGATTTGAATGCTATTGCTAATATTTTAGATAAGTATCTACTCCTTTTATGATCGTTATGGAGATAAAACTCTGGTTTTATCTCCTACTTGCAGGGTGAATATGTTTTTCAGAACTTGGAAATTCTCTAGTTATGTTCAAATTAAGTCCTTAATTGCATAGATCATTCATTAGATCATGTTCGAATTCATCTGCAGGTGGAATCCAATTCTTCCACTCTCCATTCTCGCCTGTGGAATTAATCCTACGAAATGAACAGTTAATAGCTATGTATAGTGATTTTCCATTGCTGTGGATTATTGGAGCTACATGACTACCATCCATAATCTTCCAATTTGACCAATCGATATGGAGAGGGCCATATTTACGATTTTCAACTTTCTCAGATGTAATTTTGTTATCTCGTAATGGCAATTGTTCCTGGTCATATTTTGTTAGGCTAAGCTTGGTCCCTGAAGACAATCTGTCAGGGGACTGAATGTTGTTTAGATTGATTAGATCCTTTATTGAAACTTTATGTACTTTAGATATCGAAGTTAAAGTTTGTCCCGGTAAAACTATATGAAAAGCTTGCTTCTGGTTTCTATTGTGTTTTTCAGATTCTATTTCTTTGCTTGCTTCCAAATTGGATTCAGATAATTTAATATTTTGCCCTATATATAAATAATCAGCATTTTTAAGGTGATTTATTCTCTTCAATTCTTCTTCATCCTTTTTATACCTTATGGCAATATTATTCAGAGTATCCCCAGGAACTACTTTATGG
>QCRS01000010.1 GCA_003211755.1 Prochlorococcus sp. AG-463-F15
CTGCATTTGGAAAAACAGCAGTTCCAATATCCCTACCTTCAGCAACGAGACCTCCAGCAATTCCGATTTCCTTTTGCTGGGAAGTTAGTGCTTTTCGTACTGCATTTTGAGCAGCAACTATAGAAACTATTGAGGTAACTGTTGGAGAACGGATTTGATCAGTGACTTCATTTCCATTTATGATTACCTTTGGATTTTTTCCGAATGGCTCTAGCTCGAGTTTTAGATTCTCAAGAGATTTCATTACTTTATTTTGATCTTTAGGGTCTATTCCTTTTTTTTGTATAAGCCAGGCGACAGCTCTATACATTGCTCCTGTATCTAGGTAGAGAAGACCTAGTCGCTCTGCGAAAGCACGCGTGACTGTGCTTTTACCAGCACCTGCAGGTCCGTCGATGGCAACAATTGGCTTACGAGTCATAAGAAAGGTGTGATCAATAAGACGGGTTGTTCCGCAGCGAACTGCTGCAGCTAAGAGAGAAAAGTGTTTAATAGTTTTTAATGGTTGAAGGTTTTGTGGATCTACCACTTCTAAATATTCGACTTCTAAGCCCTTTTTTTCTAGGCAAGATCTTATTAAGCTCAAATCTATTGTTTTGCCTTGATGTGCATCTTCAGCAGCTTTGGTGAGTTCAATTGGTAAGGATAAAGCTTTTTCTCGCTCTCCTTTACTTAGGTATTGATTTCGAGAACTATATGCCAACCCATCTTGATCTCTAACAGTTGCAACTCCATGAACTTTTATAGGGAGACCAAGAGCTCTAATGAGTTCTCTAAGAATGACTAATTGCTGCCAGTCTTTTTCTCCGAGCACCAAAAAGTTTGGTTTTACATGTTTTAAGAGGTGTACCATCACGGTTGCCACGCCATCAAAGTGACCATCTCGAAATGAGCCACATAGATGAGATTGAAGGTTGGATGGAACTTTTAACTTGAAATTTGAGTCGCCCCCCCCTGGGAAGATTTGACTTGTAGAAGGCGCCCAAATTGCATTAGCTCCTGATTGCGATGCAATTTCAATATCTCGTTGAAGATTTCTTGGATAATTTTCGAAATCTTCTTGAGGACTAAATTGCAGAGGGTTTACAAAGATACTGACTAGTACCACTGGCTTATCTTTCAAGCTTGAATTATGAGCAGTTTTAATTAACTGACTATGACCAGGGTGGAGTCCTCCCATTGTGGGTACAAACCCAACTTCAGACTCTTGCTTCTTGCGCCAGAGCAGGAGATCAGCCTCAGTTCGAAGTACAGAAAAGTTCAACACAACTCCATGTGAATAATGTGAGATGTTTTGCGCTAGAAGTTGCCTTAATCCTCTAAAGGATTGAATGCATACTGGTCTAGTAGAAACTACTAAGGCAGTTCAGGTCATCTTCAACATAGGAATCATTTAAAACTATGGATTACAAGGCTGCTGGTGTTGATGTTGAGGCAGGAAGGGCTTTCGTTGATCGGATCAAATCTAGTGTTGAGGCGACCCATTCTCCTGGGGTTATTGGAGGTTTAGGAGGCTTTGGTGGGGTAATTCGTTTGCCTGAGGGGATTTCCAGGCCTCTTTTGGTAGCAGGAACTGATGGAGTAGGGACAAAACTTGAATTAGCTCAGGAATTTCAAGTTCATTTTGGAGTAGGTATTGATTTGGTAGCCATGTGTGTAAATGATGTCATCACCAGCGGGGCCCAACCATTATTTTTTTTGGATTACATTGCAACTGGTGCTTTAAGTCCAGAGGCTATGACAGAAGTTGTCGAAGGAATTGCAGAGGGATGTCAACTCAGTGGGTGTGCATTATTGGGAGGTGAAACAGCTGAAATGCCAGGCTTTTATCCAGAAGGAAGGTATGACTTGGCAGGCTTTTGTGTAGCTGTAGTGGAGGAAGCTGATTTGATCGATGGAAGCAAAATCAAAACTGGTGATCAGATTATTGGTGTTGCAAGTAGTGGAGTTCATAGTAATGGTTTCAGCCTTGTCAGAAAGGTTTTAACTGCTCAAGAAATCAATGAGAAGAGTGTTTTTGGACCAGAGCATTTGCCTGTGATTTCTACTTTGCTTAAGCCAACGACCCTTTATGGGGGTTTGGTTAAAGCTCTTCTTAGTGATCAGATTCCATTAAATGGTATGGCTCATATCACTGGCGGAGGATTACCTGAAAATCTCCCTAGGTGCTTGCCACAGGGCGTGCAAGCTTCAATTGACATTAAAACTTGGCCAAAACCTGAGATTTTCAAGTGGCTCCAAGAAGTTGGTGATATCTCTGAGATGGATCTTTGGAATACCTTTAATCTTGGAGTCGGATTTTGTCTTGTGGTTTCTGTTGAAGTTGCAAATGCTGCACTTCAAGTATGCAGAGAACGTGGATTTGAAGCATGGATTATGGGGCGAGTTGAAGAGTCCAATGTCTCTGAAAACAAAGACATATTGGGGCTCCCTGTTTGATTGAGACAGTTTTCACTTTATTTGAATCAAGGTCTATTGCTTCGGAGTTCTACAAGCGGATGAGCTTGGTTCACAATCTTTTGGCTCCACTAGTAATATTAATCAAATGCAAGCTGAGTTTTTTTTAGCCACTGCGTAGTTAGATCTGTAATTTAGTTCTATGCCTTTTGAGAATCCCCAGCGTCTTACGCGTCGGCGTAGTTCAGCAGGACCAGTTCCACCTAGACGTCCTTTGGGTAATGCTTTAGATGGTATGAATCCTCATAGACAAGGCCCTAGACCAACTTTTTTGACTCTTAGAGATCACGGAAAAGTCTATGTAGCTGATATGCCAAATTTGTCTGATGGGCAATTGGCTCATATAGGGAATGAAGCTGAAGAGGTTCTCACAAGCCTAGAGCGGCGTCTTAGTGACCTTGAGCGAGAGGCAGCAAATGGTTTGGGAGATAACGACACTTTGATTAAGGCATCTACTAAGCGTGATGTCACCCTTCGTTTCATTAGAGCCATTCAAGATGAGCAGGAATATCGTCGCAATAATCCCGCACTAAAAAGTGCAGCTGCGGAATCTTTGCCGCGTACATTTCTTGAAGTTGCTCGCCATAGGTTGCCTGGGTCAACTTTTGATTCTTTACTTAGAGAAGCTTTGGAAGCCTGTTCACAAGAAGAACAGACCAAAGACGAGGCCCCTACACCAGCAGCACCACCACCACCACCACCTGTCAAGGTGATCCCTATTCGCGCAAAGCCCGAAAGTATGCCTGTTGTAGTAAGTCCAGATCCAAATCTTACAAATACAACAATTGCTTGACCCTCAATTATCAATATTTAGGCTCAGAATAGCCGGACTCGGCATTGTTTAAGCTCTGTCTATTTTTTGTTAAAAGTTCAAGGAAATCATCAATATAATATCACTTATAATAATGTTAATATTTTATAAAATTGCTTTATTCATGGAAACTAATCATAAAAATGATAAATTAATTAGCGCTAGAGATAAGCTCGAACCTGGAAAATTTGCATGCTCTAAAAGAGATGATGTACTGTGCAAACTTTGCGGAAGGACTTTAGAAAATGGAATTAGGTGTCTTGGAATGTGTGTTGCAGAAAGTGATTATTAGAATCAGATTATTAACCTTTTAAAACTAGAAAGATCTGATTATTGGATGATCTAAATAGATAGAATAGGAGTGTTCAACATGCTCTGGGTTCTATGTTGAACTTTTCTTCAATAATTCTATGTATAAGATACTGACTCCAAGTTTGAATAGATTCAACTTAAAAAATATGTAGTTAAAGATTGACTCAATCCTATTGCATAAGATACTATTGCCGATTCTTTAGATGTATTATTTTCGACTGAAAAAATTATTTGATTATTAAAGGATTTAAGCAATTACTTTCAAATAGGCATAATCAATATTTTCAAGTGATTGCTTTCTAGTTATTTACCTTGTCAAGTTCCTCAAAATATTGCACTCTAGTATTTAGTTAAAGGCTTTTCATTGTGCCTGACCTAGAACCTTGTTCACGGTGTGGGAGACAGGTTCTGATTTCACACTACTCATGGAGTAAGACTCTTGTTATATGCAAGGCTTGCAAAGAGTTGAATACACAGAAACCATCTATTGAAAGATACAATCAAACTTTTAGTGGTAGGGATATGCTGGATTCACAATATAGTCCTGCCTCCGGTACAAGTGAACCAGGTTTATCCAGCAAGATTAATCAGCCTAAAAAGGTTCAAGGGGAGATACTTGTTACTTGGCATGTTTTATTAAAGTTCTCTCTTGTTGGACTATTGATAGCAATATTAGTTATTTCTGGGGTAATTATTAGAAATCATAAGAACAAGGATTTTCCACTCGAATCACAAATATCAATTGATAGTGATTAGTGCTAGCATATTTGATTTGAAAATATTCTTATGGAAAGATATAATTTCATAAGAATATTTTTTTATTCTAATGCGTCGATTATACCTTCAGTAATATAACGCGCCATTTGCATTATATTATTTTCAATTTGCCTTTTAGGTGTGCCCCACTTTGCGGCTATTTTTTTTGAAAGCTTATTATTTTTTGAGTACCTAATCATACTATTTGCAAGTAGAGGAGGAAGGTCTGCCTTGTTTTCTTCTGCTAGTTTATCCCAAGCCTCTTTGTCTAATAGGCCAATAGCCTGCATGTCTTCTGTTCCTGAATATTTATATAACTCCAATATTCCCACATATAAGAAACTTTCACCTAATTGATGCAAAGGACCTGTACTTTCTTCAGATGCTTCATATTGCTTTAACATTAATTCTAGCTCTGACCTTTTTCCCTCTTCACCTTCTTTGGCTGCATTTAGAACCCTATAAAACTTGCTGAATTCGACTGGTTTTTCCACAATGGTGGTAAAGCAATATTGACCATACTACTTAAAGGAGGGATGTTTTCTTGCTAGTTCACTTTTGACGGTTTTCTATATAGAAGGGGTTCGGAATTTGGAAGTGCTTAGGGTTTTTTTGGGGAGAATCTTTGGGATCAATCCAGGTGGCAGTTCTTCGAAGACTATTGGCGGTAAATGCTCTCAAATCAGGGGAAGTCCAGATGATTAAAACAATGAAGGCTAGGAAGAGGTTTTTTAACATGTCAGGTCATCCACTCAAAGGTCTTTGTTCGTTTCATTGAAGAAGAGATTTTCGTTTTTGTAAGTACTTTTAAGTCCATTCAATCGCCCCACCCTGTCCCTGTTAAACAATCTTTGGACTTGCTTTTAGCCTTCTCTTCAAGCAAGTTGATTTGAATTGGCTGAAGATCTAGCTCCCAAGCCATGTATGGCTCAACCCTGTTCCCTTCTGTCATAGAGGTGTTTATCTATTGTTGTTCAACAATCATCCTTAGGATTTTGGATAGATCAAGCCCTGTTTGTTCTCGAAGGTTTTGTCCGACCCTTTAAATTAATTATCACTGCTTATGCTTGGCTGAAATAATTTTGCAATTAATAATTCATCAATGGGAAAATTGCTGGCAGGGTTTCTGTATGAAGTTGAGTTGTTGAAATGAATTCTTCTTTGCTTTGTGTAGTCAATCAAGTTAATTCAGCACCCTTTTCACTTGCAAGTAGCCACTTGTCCTTGACTGCCTTAATGGATTTTAGTTCGCTTGAATTTAGTGGTAGTTGGGTTGATCTCAAAAATTGGTTGGATGAGTTTTGTCTTGAAACCTTCTCAAACGGTTGTTTTTATGGAAAATTTGATGTTCTTAATCATACTAAAAAAACATGGTTTTCAGAACAAATAAGTCTTTTATGCTAATGGGATTGGAAATAATTTTTATTGTTCTAAAAACCATTAGATTTCATAACATTGAATGGTTGTCATGAAAATCTTATTTCATGACCATTTTTGGCTTTTATTTAGCTTGGGAAGGTTAAGCAGTATTTCATTCATTGAGACTTCTGTTCAAAAAAGCATCTTTGATTATCGAGTGAAAAGGGTAATTTCTTAAGCTCTTCTCAAGGAGATAAGGAGTTTTTGTTGGTGACAAAATTGCAAGAAAGAATTAGAACTGTTATACGACACTCCTCACACAAGTCTGTCGGTATGGACGCTGCTCGATGAGGGCGTCCTTTTTCATGCCTGATATGCGATTTGCTTAGAACACTTTCGCTATCCCTGGCTAGATGTAAATCTAATTAGGGCTTGGCTTTTCAGGAGATAAGCCTAGCCTGCATGGGGAATTCTCGTTTTTTATTCACGACTAGAGAAAATATTCATAGTACTAGTATACTATAAGCATTAAGTGATCAATCCACTATGAGAGCTCCTGAGGGCTGGATTCAGGACCCATGTGGAAATTGGACGATTCGTTTTCATTTAGATCAAAATTCTTGGAGCAGAAATTTGTTTGTCTTTTTAGATCAAGGTAAGGCTATGGGGAATGGATATCCTGCTTTACTGAAAAGTAGGAAATATGTGCCGAGAGCAGATGCTATTGCAATTTGGAACAAGTTGATTTCACAAGGATGGAAAAGAATTCAACCTCAATGGGGACTTGATGCGGAGTCTTAAGCTTTTCGTATTAATTGGATTAGCGTTGCAACACTTTTGTAATGACAAATCAATCGAATTTTAAAGAGATCCACTAATCCGAGCTAATAGGGACAAGGTATTAGACGTAGAACTAGAGCATTAGGCAAGAGAAAGATTTTCTGTGAAAATGGTTTGCTTTTGTCAGGTGGTAGATCATGGACAACTATTCGCCATACGGCGTTACGTCTAACCCTTGAAGAGGTTCCTGAGTTAGGTATCCGTCCTGACATCAATGCCTTTGCCTCTAATGCTCATACGAGTGCTTCGATGCTTAGAAAGACCTATCTGAATTACATGGACGCAGAGAAAACTGCTGAGAAAGCACGAACAAAAATCAAACCAAGTGAATACTCACTGGTAGGTAACACCAAGGACAAATGATACGTTTTCTTCTCATCGCTTTATTGCTTCTTCCCTTACCCGCTATGGCAGCAACCAAGTACTTCATTCAATACCAAGATCAATTTGGTAAATGGCGTGATAAACATACTAATTTAGTTAATCAAATTAAAGAAAATCAACTTGAAGATAAAATAGACTTAGATTGGCATTGAATTATAGAAGTTATTTATAGTTTAAGTATTATTTATTTTATTTAAACTTTTCAAGAAGATCTCCAATATTTGAACATTTTGAGTATTCTTCATAAGTTAGGTTAGAATTAATTTCATCAGCAAGAGAAACGAAAATATTCATATTAGCTAGAGAATCCCATTCGATTAGATCTTGTGGTGTTGTTGAATTATCAAGCTTCGAAATATCTATATCTAAAATGGAAGATATAATTTCTAAAATCTTTTCTTTACTATTCATCAGTATATTCCAAGTTGTATTGTTTTCTTAATTTTAACATGTGCATTGATGTTTGAGACTGAACTTCTTTCACTTTGAAATCAACATCAAATAAACCTTGCTTACGCAACTGACTAGAATCAATTATGACTTTCAAATAAGATATATATACGTCTTCTGATAACTTTTCTATGAATGGTAAATCAATTGAAAATTCATTTGAAATTATGACTGGAAAGATTACAAAAATTCTATTACTACCGTTAAAATTAAGATAATGCCGCCATTTATCTATAGCAATAAGCATGATTTTTCTCTTGGATTTGAAATTCTTCTTAGATGTTGGCCTGGATAAGTGGAAATAATCCGTAGGTCTATTTTTTATATTTTTTAAAATTTTATTGTCTTGACAAGTAATATTTATCTTGCCATTATATATATCTAAAGAATTGCAATGCGTAAAAAAATAATGAGCAGAATTTGTTGTTAGTAGCTCCCTGTCTTTCCATGATGAAAAACTTGCCGTTGT
The DNA here is from genome assembly GCA_003211755.1 of Prochlorococcus sp. AG-463-F15. Taxonomy (GTDB): domain Bacteria; phylum Cyanobacteriota; class Cyanobacteriia; order PCC-6307; family Cyanobiaceae; genus AG-363-K07. Next base: position 7,839 of record QCRS01000010.1, read on the forward strand.
TTTTCTTAGATAACCATATTTAAGACCTGGATTTGTCCATCTTCTATTCAACCAAGTCAAATGATTAACCCTATAAAAATATTTCTTCTTTGACTTCCTACTTATATAGTATTCGTTCATAACTATAGGTTTACGAATTAAAAAATTTAAAAAACTATCTTTCACTGTATCGGTTAATAATTTAAAAATAGAATAAATTTTATTATGTTTTTTATTTAGGTATGACTTTATTTTGCTAAATCTCTTTTGTTTAATGTAAGTGCTATTTTGTATCTTTTCATAAATCTTATAAATTATCGGAATTAGTCCTGAATTCTTACAATTTAGAGTTCCGATGTCTAATTTATTTACATTACCTTCAATAATTGTATTCAGCAAATAACAATGAGCATCAAGATCTCCATAACAACCGTCGAAAAATGAAGGCTGTTCAATTTTATTACTTATAAGCTTAAAGAGACGATGTGCAGAGCATCTATGCCCAATCGTTATCATATTTCGTTTCATTAGATCAGAATGAAATTATAATTAGAACCATCAAATCTATTTTTACCTTGAAATTTGTGCTTTCTATCTCTTAAATTAACTGCAAATTTATTCGCTTCTTTTCTGATATCTTTTCGAAGGATCTTCCCACTTTTGCTCTTAGGAATTTTTTGACTTTCATAAAACCTTCTAACTATAAAAGCTGAACTAGATGCAGTGCAAATATTTTTTCTAAGTTCACTTTTCAAAATAGATTTAGTATAGCCTTTCCTAAGAGTTAGTCCGATACATAATAAAATATTATCCATATCATCATGCATTGTAAAAGCGACTGCTTCCTGTATATGTTCATCTGTAGAAAGACAAACTGATTCTATAAAAGTAGAACTAATATTTTTACCCTGAATTATAATTATGTCATCTGACCTTCCATTCACATATAAATAATTTTCTTGAATACTACCTATATCAGAAAGGCGATAGTATCCATTATTTGTTATGTATTTTTTAATTGAGCTGTATTCTCCAAAGAAATGATTTGCGCATCCTGGCCAAGGATTTTTTACGAGCAGTTCAGACTCTTCATATCTATCCTTGCTAGATATTGATAGGTAGTTAGATATGGGTCCGATTGCATCAGAAGGACATGTCTTATCCTCATTGGCTCTATTTGCACAAAGAATCCCCCCTGTTTCTGTTTGAAAGTAAGTATTAACAACAGGTTGCTTTTTGTCGCCAAGATATGTTTTCGCATACCATTCTTTGAGGGATGGAGCTAAAGGTTCTCCCATAGAACCAATCGCTCTTATATGACTTAAATCATTCTCTATTGAACCAATGGATTTCTTTAATCTTATTAATGCTACAGGTAAGTAAAAACAATTTGCTTTTGTTTCCTTAATCACCATTGAGGATAAATCCACACCAGAAAGTGCACTTGGGTCATCAATTAAAATAGTTTTACCTCCACATAAAAGCGGTCCAAATAAGGAATATGTGTGACCATTTATCCATCCAGCATCAGAAGCGCAGAACATAGTTTCACCTGAAGAGAAGTTCCAGAAGTATTTAGTTGTGAAATATGAAAACAATAGATATCCTACTCGCGAGTGAACTATTCCTTTAGGCATTCCTGTTGATCCTGAAGTAAAAAGCGCAAACATTGATGAATTACTATCTATTCCCAGAGGATTATCCTTTTTTATATAATCTAAACCTCTTTTATACATAATTAAATGAGATATTGAATCCTTACGATCAATTTTTTTAATTTCATTAAAGCCAATTTCCATTAATTTTTGATGCTGGGATATGCTTGGATTTGCAGTAAAAATTATTGCTCTAGGAGACAACATTTCAACTCTTCTTATAATTTCTTCGGCTTGAATACTTCTAAAACATATTGAAAATATTACTTTTAGGGATGCTGAGGAAAGCATTAAGCCTGCCATTTCAATTCCATGGTCGCCTATAAGAAGAACTTTGTCATTACTTTGCAATCCTTCATTGTTAAACCAATTAGAAAAGTTTAAGACAATATTATTTAGATCTGAATAACTAAATTTTTCAATAGATTTACTCTTGGTTTTTACTGAATATATAGCTATTTCATTTGACCAGCCCTTTTCAATATACCTTTTGATGCATAATTCTATTGGGTTTATACTTTCTCCTTTAAACCATTGTCCAAAAGGAAAATTTAGTGTGGAAATATTATTGATTTTATTTGATTTTGGATTTTTATTTACTTGAGTATTTAAATCCCATACATTCGTAGGGTATCTCCCAACTAATTCCTTGAATTGTTCTTTCCAAAAATCCTTGGTTGTTGAGTCTATTTGGAACACTTGTCATATCCAATCGATAGCATTCTAACCTGTAAATCTATAACATATTAAATTATTATTTTATCAGGACAATAGGTAGAATCTTTTTTCATTTTTTTAGATTTTCGAAGTCCCATCGTTTCAATCACTCGAAAATCTCCCAATAGAAAAGAAAAGGTGAAGAAGAACTTTTATGAATTCATACTTTTATTTAACGTCCAATTTAAAATAGTAAGTAGAAAAGATCTATTTCAATATTAGATATGGGGTGACTTGTAGCATAGAGATAATTCGTTAGAGGTTTATTTATTGGATTGCATTCTCAAGAAATATGTTTTGAAGTCTTTATACCCATCTTTGGTTAGAGAGGCCTTCTAACTCTGGTACTTGCTTTGGATTGAAACTAATTTTCCTAATAATGCAAAATGCAATTCTCCTGTATATCGAAACAAGCCAGAGTGCAGGTAATGACTTGGTGGTACACAGACGGCATACTGAAAATAGGGCGATGGTACTAGCCGTGTACCACCTATGTACCACCACCATTTATGGCGAAAAGAATTAGAAAAAGAGATCTAATAATTGAGTTCTTGCAACTGATCACAGGGATCGGTAACAAGAAAGGTAAGAAGGCGGCACCCAGATTCGAACTGGGGATAAAGGATTTGCAATCCTCTGCCTTACCACTTGGCCATGCCGCCAACTCGGAATTTGTACTTCCACTAGCGGATCGTATCAGCCACTCAACTGAGAATTTGTTATTTCTTTCGAATGGACATGGTGAAGATTTGATAGCTTTTCAAGTTTTGCAAGCTCTACATGAACTTCTTCCAAATCTTAATTTGGAGGTATTACCACTGGTTGGTGAAGGCAAAGTATATGCACCTGCAATATCAGAAGGATGGCTTAGAAAAGTTGGTCCTTCCATCACCTTGCCAAGTGGGGGTTTTAGTAACCAGAGCATATTGGGATTTATCGACGACATCTATGCAGGGCTTTTTAAGCTCACTTCACAGCAATGGCGCTTTGTTCAAAGTTGTGGAGAGAGTAGAAGAGTAATTGTTGCAGTCGGCGATTTATTACCATTGTTTTTTGCATGGAGTAGTGGAACTCCTTTTGGTTTTATAGGGACACCAAAGAGCGATTACACCTGGAGGAGTCGACCTGGCTCTGCTTTCAGCGACTACTACCACTTCTTGAAAGGCACTGAATGGGATCCTTGGGAATATGCATTAATGCGATCTGCTCGTTGCAAGATGGTTGCAGTCCGTGATCAATTGACGGCACGTGGATTAAGGAAACATGGAGTTGCAGCTCAAGCACCTGGCAATCCAATGATGGATGGTCTCCAGAGTGTTTCTTTGCCTGATGCTTTAAAAGGTTTTCGTCGATTGCTCTTGCTATGTGGTAGTCGAGGTCCCGAAGCACTGACCAATTTTAAACGTCTCATTAAATCCACTCGATTAATTAAAAGTCAAACTCCTCTAGCAATTTTGGTTGCGCTTGGCTCTGAACCTTCTGTGAATCAAATTGAAGGCTTGTTGGCCAGGTTGGGATATCAGAAATCTTTATTCTTTGATAATGAAATCGGGGCTGAAGCTTGCTGGTTTAATGGTTCTTGCAATGTATTACTTGGGTCAGGGAAATTTAGTATTTGGGCTTCTTGGGCTGAAGTTGGGTTAGCTACAGCAGGTACAGCTACTGAACAATTGGTTGGACTTGGTATCCCTGCTTTATCCTTGCCAGGTGAAGGACCTCAGTTCAAGCGAGGGTTTGCTTTTCGTCAAAGCCGACTACTTGGTGGATCAGTGATGCCATACAGCAGTTCAGTTGACTTCGCACAAGGCATTGAAGAGTTACTAAATAATGAATCACTTCGTCAAAGTATGGGTTTTGTTGGTTCAAAAAGAATGGGAGTTAGTGGAGGCAGTACTTGCCTGGCAACCCTTATTTCAAAATTTTTATTAGGCGATTAGATATTTGATTAACAGGTTTGGCCTATGAAAGGGGATACTGATCTTCTACAGCATTACCGATATGGCACCGATTGAGGATCATGCTTATATGAAACTCTGCGCTGACTTGGCAAGTCGTTTGAGCATCAGTCTTTCTTCTGCGAAAAGAAAAGTAGAAGTAGTGGCTGCTCGTGATGGATTAAAAGATTTGAATACTCGAAAGCTTATTGCAGAGCGTCTGCTTAAGGAGGCTCAAACAAGCAATAATTCAGTAGAACGTTCTACGTCGGCTCAATTAGATAAATTGTTGAAAGCTTTAGCGGAAGAGGAAAACTTTATGGTTGAGGATTGAAGTTTTGGAGCTTTAGTGCTCAAAAACTTGTGTGTAGCGCAATCGATCTAGCTCAGATATTACTGGAATACAACGGAAACAACGTTGGGCTAATTCCCACCGACCTTCCCTTATTAACATGCTTTCAAGCTTTTTCTTTGCTTCTAATAGATACCGAACGTCGTTTGCTGCATATGCCAATTGTTTGGCACTTAGTTCATCTACTCTCCCCCAATCACTACTCTGTGCGTGTTTATCAAGATCTACTTCAACAAGTTCAGATATTACTTCCTTTAAACCATGTCTAGGACTATAGGTGCGTCCAATCTTGCTAGCAATTTTTGTACAGAAAATCGGCGCAACTTCAATGCCAAGACCGGTTGCTAGGGCGGCAACATCAAATCGTGCAAAATGAAAAACCTTTTCAACTGCATGGTTTTCCATGAGGTTTTTTAATTTAGGTGCCGATTTTTGATTGATCCCAATTCTGATACATGCAACATTGTCTTCCTCATCACAAATTTGAACTAGGCAAAGACGATCCCGGCCATGAATTAGACCCATTGCTTCGGTATCGACTGCGATTGTTGAAGACATTGCAAATAGGTTCGCAATTTCTGTATCAAGGTCTTCATCGCAGATAGAAAAACTTGCTGGATTAAGCGGATAGTCAGGCATTAGGCAAAAACCAAGGTTTTAGAACAGATCTATAGCATTCAAAGTAGTTGGTTGGCATACCTTGCAAGATCTGCGTTTAGTCAGGATTTTATCGACCTTAGAAATCTTCAGAAAGAATTTTGCTGTCCTTCTAGTACGTAATTTCATGAAGAGGACATTTGAATTAAGTCTTCTTTACTGTTCTAAAGCTTGTAAAAGCTTTAGAACAGTAAGAACTATCCATGCATTGCTTTTCAAATGCAAATGGGTTTCTCCTCTGTACTTTTGCTGACTATTTTGTTGGCAATTGGATTGGTTTTCTTTCTTCGTGCTGCGAGTAAAGATCGCACGACAGTAGTAGATGTTTGTTCACCCTTGCCTCCTTTAGAGGTCCTTAATGGGGTGAGCGTTTGGTTGGAAGGAAGGGGTTGGAAGAGTGATGGAGGCGATGCTGATAGACAAGTGCTGCGTTTTCAGGGGAATGTTGCATCTAGCGGGCTATTGGCAGTTTTGTTGTCAATGTTTGGTGGCCTTGGCTCTGCTTGTTTGGCCTTGGTAATCCGTCAGTTATATCCATCTCTTGATTGGTGGCCATTTTTGCTGGTATTACTTGGGGGACCTGCCGCAGGCTTTATTTACCGAAGAAGAGCAGCTCGAATTGAATCATTCGAATTGCGGTTGATAAGTTCTGCTGACACTGAACAAAGTACTTTGCGTATTAGGGCTCATCGTGATGAGTTGATTGCTATGGAATTAGAGCTTGCTAAAAGTCTTCAGTTGGCAAGTGATGGTTCACTGCTTTCATCTCCGATTTAAGAAATGAATAGAAGAAATTGTCCACATATAAATGTCTTTTTTTTGTTCTTAGGGGCTGTTGGTTTTTTTGGGATTTTTTCCGTTCTTTCGGCTACAGAGAAGTCATCTTTTAGCTATTTAGACCCTTTGTTAGGTCCCAGAGTGGATCTCAAAAGTGACTGGATTGGAAGGCATAAGGTCCCTGGATCCATGCATTTTTTGATCATGGCAGGTCATGCAGACTCTCAAGGGATTTCTGGAGCAGGTACTGCTGGGGAGGCGGTTGCTCTTCAAGGGAAGTCACCAATGGATTCCTCTATTAGTGATGAGCTTTATTGGAATTTGCTATTGCGTGATGCGATTGTGCATATAGGGAAAGAAAGAGGTCTACACATCACTGGATATGAGCCTGGTATTCGCAATGTTGACGATGGGAATCATCCCAGTACTAATTGGTCGGTTGGAGCAAAGCATGTAAAGAAAGGTGGATATGCATTAGAAATACACTTTGATTCTTATGGGGAATATGGTTTTGGTTCAGGGTTAATTCCTGCTATTTCTCTGAACTTGAATGCTGTTGATGAGAGCCTTGCAAATAGTTTTGGCCGCTATCCAATCTTTTTTCGTGGAGGACTTGGCGCCCCTAAAAGAGGTATAAGGATTCTTGAAATCGGTAAGCTAGAAGGAAAACTAGAGAAAAGCCTTAGGAATAAACAGTCAAGAAATAAGGTTATTGAAGATGTTTCTAATCGAATAGTGGATGCAATAGTTTTGGGAATTCAAGGAGAAAAAATACCTAATTGACTGCTTGATGAGGAAGACATTTTTCCTCAAGTGTTCCATCATTAAACCAATCTTGTGGTTTAGTGAAAACCTCAGTCAAGAGTGATTCTCTTGAATTGGTTGGCGCTACATAGCCATATTCCCATCGTGCCATTGGAGGTAAAGACATCAAAATGGATTCAGTGCGACCATTTGTTTGCAATCCAAAGATTGTGCCTCGATCCCATACAAGGTTGAACTCGACATATCTACCACGCCGATAAAGCTGGAATTGACGTTCGCGATCACCGTATTGTTGGTTTTTTCGCTTTTCAATAATTGGTAAGTAAGCAGGTAAAAAAGCTTGGCCACATGATTGTGCTAATGCAAATAGTTCTTCCCATGTTTTTGGGCAAGACCCCAGCTCATTGGAAATCTTTGCAGCAGGACCTTTAGGATTCTGTCCTTTATATAGGGTACCTGAGCCGTCTTGGTAGTCGTAGAAAATTCCACCTATTCCACGAGTTTCCTCTCTATGCCTTAGAAAAAAGTATTCATCACACCAAGGCTTAAAAACCTTGTGAAGTTCTGGACTTATGGAATCACATGCTTGTTGATGAACTCTATGAAAATGTCTAGCATCTTCTAAATAAGGATAGAAAGGAGTTAGATCTGCACCTCCACCAAACCACCACACTGGTCCAGCTTCGAAGTAACGATAATTGAGATGAACTGTTGGGAGATAAGGGTTCCTGGGGTGCAACACCATTGATGTGCCAGTTGCAAACCAGCGGTGTCCTTTTGCTTCAGGTCGTTGATTAAGGATTGATGGTGGTAATTCGTCACCCTCAACCTCGGAGAAATTCACACCACCTTGTTCAAATATTCTCCCTTCTTTCATTACCCGTGATCTTCCACCACCTCCTTCAGGTCGTTTCCAAGACTCTTCTTCAAATTTCCCTTCACCATCAAGATTTTCTAGACCTGAGCAAATCTCATCTTGGAGTCCAGTGACCAGTCTCCTGGCTCGTTCCCGTGAATCTTTTGGAGGCATTGGGATGTTTATGTGTGTTGGTGATTTAGGAGTTTCTTGATTATCCACATCAGCAGAAGACTTTTTGAAACGCTTGGACAGGAAACTCAACATTGAAATTCTTGTAATTAATTCTTTTGGATTGATAGTTAAAAGCTAAAAGGCAAGAATTTTTGCCTTTTTTTAGAGTAATTCATAAGCTTTCACTCTTAGGATTGATTTATCAGATGGGAAGGTATGACAACTGCCGAGCAGGCACGGATAGCTCTCAATAGAGTTAAGGATTCAGGAAGTGGTCGTTCAGTCATTGAACTTGGCTGGCTTGACCAGATCAGAGTCAATCCTCCTAAAGTTATTGTTCGCTTAAACCTACCGGGCTTTGCACAGAGCCAAAGAGAGCGATTAGTCCAGGAAACAAGAGGTTTTCTGCTTGAGATGGAGGATATCGAGGAAGTCCAGATAGAGGTTGGTAATCCTCCTCCTAGCAATGCACCTATTGGTCAGGCTGGGCATGGGCAAGCTATAGAACTAAATTCCATTCCAGGTGTTAAAAAAGTAATAGCTGTCAGCAGTGGTAAAGGTGGAGTTGGAAAGAGTACTGTTGCTGTCAATCTGGCGTGTGCACTGTCTCAACAGGGTTTGAAGGTTGGGTTGCTTGATGCAGATATTTATGGGCCCAATATCCCGACAATGCTTGGAGTGGCTAATCGCACACCAGAAGTTCTTGGAAGTGGTGCTGACCAACAAATCATTCCTATAGAAAGTTGTGGTGTAGCGATGGTGTCCATGGGATTGTTGATTGAAGAGAACCAGCCTGTGATTTGGAGGGGGCCAATGCTTAATGGAATTATTCGACAATTTCTCTATCAGACTCTTTGGGGTGAAAGGGACTTTTTGGTTGTGGATCTACCACCAGGTACTGGCGATGCCCAACTTTCTCTTGCTCAGTCAGTCCCTATGGCAGGTGTATTAATAGTTACTACCCCTCAAAAAGTCTCACTTCAGGATGCTCGACGTGGCTTGGCAATGTTTAAGCAAATGAATGTCCCTGTAATTGGCATAGTAGAGAACATGTCTTCTTTTGTTCCACCAGATCGGCCAGACAAAAGTTATCCTCTTTTTGGAATAGGTGGTGGGCAACAATTGGCTGATGAAACTGATGTTCCTTTACTTGTCAAGGTTCCTATTGAGATGCCATTGCAGGAGGGCGGTAATGCAGGTCAACCCATAGTTGATAATCGTCCGGACTCAATTAGTTCGGAGGCCTTTCAACGCCTTGCCAATAGCGTTTGCGCTTATGTACTTGAAACAACCTAATCATGCCTTTAAGTTTCGACTTAAGGCGGAAGCAAAACTCTTTGTCTAGGAACAGACGGTTTGGATATAGGTGGACGCAGTTTGATTTTGTTTTATGGGTTGTGCCTTGCTCTTTGGTTCTTTTAGCAAGTGTTTTGATAGCAAGTACACAGCGTCATGTGAATTACGCCGATTGGTATCAACATTTGATTATTGCTGTAATAGGGATTCTCATAGCCAGGGGCTTAGCTCAAGTACCTCTTGACAGAGTTCGTTCATTTTTGATGCCTATATATGGTTTAACAGTTGCAAGTTTGCTTGCAGTGCGTTTTGTCGGCACATCAGCTTTGGGTGCACAGCGATGGTTAAGTATCGCTGGTTTCAATGTCCAACCTTCAGAGTTTGCCAAGTTAATTGCGATTATTGGTTTAGCAGCAGTACTTGATGGTCACCAGGTAACTAGGCCCATCAATTTATTGAAGCCTTTTAGTGTGATTTTGCCACTTTGGTTATTGGTTTTTTTTCAGCCTGATTTAGGCACTTCACTTGTTTTTGGTGCTGTTCTTCTCGCAATGCTTTATTGGTCTGGGATGCCATTGGAGTGGGTTCTACTTGTTATTTCAACAATATTCACAGCTGTTTTAGCTGGCTTGTTTCCTGTCGCTCTTTTCTTTTGGATTCCATTGATGGCAATCTTGGCCTTTCGGTCTTTGCCTAAAAGGAATTTTGCGGCTGCAATTACTATTGCTCTTCAATCTTTCATTGCTTGGATTACTCCATGGCTTTGGCTTAATGGATTAAAGGATTATCAAAGAGATCGTTTGGTTTTGTTTCTTGACCCATCTAAAGATCCTTTAGGTGGTGGCTATCATTTACTTCAAAGTACTGTTGGAATTGGATCAGGTGGTTTATTAGGAACTGGCTTACTTCAGGGGCAGCTCACTAAGTTGCGTTTCATTCCTGAGCAGCATACTGACTTCATTTTTAGTGCATTAGGCGAAGAAACGGGTTTCTTGGGAACAATGCTTGTGATCATTGGCTTTTTTTCTCTCATGGTTCGACTCCTAACTATCGCTAGAGAAGCCAGGACTGATTTTGAGTCGCTTGTTGTAATTGGTGTTTTGGCAATGTTGGTTTTCCAGGTAATGGTAAATATCTCTATGACCATTGGTCTTGGACCGGTAACAGGGATTCCTTTGCCTTTTATGAGTTATGGACGTACGGCATTATTGGTGAACTTTATTGCTCTTGGCCTTTGTAGTTCGGTCGCGCGACGTGGCTATACAGCAAGCAGAAGCTGGTGAATTTATCTATTCCTCTGAGTGCTATTCAACATCGAATGGCTCAAGATGTTCCAATTGGCAGACTTGATGAACCTACTGTCCGTCGGCTCTGGTGGGGAGCTTTGGATACTTTGCAGGATGAAATTTTGGGCAATATGGATTTAAAAAAAGGCTTGTGGATTGCATCACCTCTCCCTGCTCTTTACGAACCTAAATTGCTTGATCGACTTAAAGGGTGGGTTTGGGCACCTGAAGAATTGGAAACTCTACATATTTCACATTCCGCTTTATTGCCTCCGAGTCGAGTTAGGTCCATTCATGAATCTAATCAAACAAGTATAGATAATTATTCTCGACTTCCTCTTAGAGACGAGGATGGCCAAGACCCTTTGTTGATCATCATTACATCTGAGGTTCAGTTTGCTCTTGCCTTGCAAGGCGAGCCAGGTAATAGAAGCTTACTTATGCGAAGTGATTCAGAAACGTTTCGAGATCTTTTAAGGATTCTGGATTTGAGGCTTGCTGATGAAAATTCTGAATCGGCTATTGAACTTCGTGAGGCCTTAGCAAGTCTTGGGGAATTGCAAAATAAAGATGCTATTCAGAAATCTTTCTGGCCTCTACTTTCTGCAAGATTGGCAGGGATTGCTCCAAGTCTGACCCTGCAGGCTTTGCCAGATAAAACAATTGGAAATAAGCAAGAAAATGAATTTGACGGCGAATTGACGCTGCTTGAGGCTCTTACCCATGAGGTTCGAACTCCTCTCGCAACAATTCGGACATTGATTCGCTCACTATTGCGTCGTGAGGACTTACCAGAGTTAGTAACAGATCGTCTTTATCAAATTGATTCAGAGTGCACAGAACAAATAGATAGATTTGGTTTGATTTTTAATGCTGCGGAATTGGAGCGGCATCAACCAGAAGCATCAAGGCTCGCAAGTACTGATTTAGGCAACATGCTTGAAATGTTGCATCCAGTGTGGAGTCAGCAAGTAGAACGTCGTGGAATAAGGCTGTTTTTGGATATATCACCTGACTTGCCACATGTCCTTAGCGATCCAGCGAGGTTAGAACTGATGCTGGGTGGCTTGATAGATAGAAATACCAGGGGATTAAAAACTGGAGGCAGTCTTTTGTTAGAACTTCGCCCTGCTGGTCATCGCTTAAAGCTCAAAATTCTGAGAAAGACAGATAATTCTCATATCTCGGAGATTGCTGATGAAACAAGTGAACAAAACTCTGATTTGGGACCGGTATTGAGTTGGAATCCCAGTACAGGAAGTCTTCAGTTGACTCAGGCAGCCACTAAACGCTTGTTGACTAGCTTGGGAGGCCGACTTGCCCTCCGTAGAGATAGTGGAATTACTATTTTCTTTCCTATTGCAGAAGCAAAATATTGATATTTTCAGCGTAATATTGTTGACGGGTGTGAAGGTTGACCTTCTTTAGTGCCATAGGGAACAAAATGCGGTGCTACTTTTCACTTAACCAAGGTTTGCTGAATTTCCAGTACAGCTATGACAGAAGCTCTTAAAGGCAGTCTCCCTAAAGGCATTGGCAGCACCGGTGGTCTCCTTAATGCCGCCGAGACAGAAGAGAAGTATGCAATTACTTGGTCCAGCACCAAAGAGCAGGCTTTTGAACTACCTACTGGTGGTGCGGCTCTCATGAACTCGGGTGAAAACCTAATGTATTTTGCTCGCAAGGAGCAATGTCTTGCTCTTGGCACTCAGTTGAGGAGTTTCAAACCAAGGATTGAGGATTACAAGATTTATCGCATTTTCCCAGGTGGCGATACAGAATTTCTTCATCCTAAAGACGGAGTATTTCCTGAGAAGGTCAATGAAGGTCGTCCTCAAGTAGGACACAACGCACGCAGAATTGGTGAAAACCCAAATCCAGCAAGTGTGAAATTTACTGGCAGGAATACATACGAATAATTCTTTTTTCCAACTTATCTTTAACTGGCTTGAAATTTCATGTTTACAGCTAGAGCTGCGATGATTTACTCATGCACAGCTCTGAACGTGACTCATTCTTAGAGGCAGCATCCTGTGGTGCAAATTTCATCCCTGTCTCTCATAGTTGGCCAGCAGATCTTGAGACTCCTCTTACTACATGGTTAAAGGTTGGCCATGGTAAACCTCCAGGTGTTTTGTTGGAATCTGTTGAGGGGGGCGAAACTCTTGGTAGGTGGAGTGTTATAGCTACCAATCCTCTTTGGATTGCAATTGCTCGTGGAGATCAATTAACTCGTAATTGGCGAGATGGCAGAGTGGATGAGTTGAAAGGTAATCCTTTTAATGAACTCAAGCGATGGCTTGCTCCTTATCGATCTATAACGAAACCTGATCTGCCTCCATTGGGACAACTTTATGGAATGTGGGGGTATGAATTGATCAGATGGATTGAGCCAACTGTGCCTATTCATTCAAGGCTTCCAAAAGATCCGCCAGATGGTGTTTGGATGTTGATGGATAGCATTTTGATATTTGATCAAGTTAAACGTCTTATTACTGCAGTCGCTTACGGTGATTTAACTGCTAATCAGTCTGCGGATGTTGCATATAAACAAGCTCTAGAGCGGATTGAAAATTTGGAAAGACTTATGGCAGCTCCACTTCCTTCTATTGAGCCATTACGTTGGCAAGACCATTCGATATCTACGCCACGAACAAAGCGAAATTTTCGTAAATCTGATTTTGTGAATGCAGTCGAAAGATCAAAAGAACATATTGCTGCGGGCGATGTGTTTCAACTTGTTCTTAGTCAGAAATTCGAAACGAAAATTGACCAGCACCCTTTTGAGTTATATCGCAGCTTGAGGATGGTAAATCCTTCTCCATATATGGCATTTTTTGATTTTGGAGAATGGCAGCTCATTGGTTCTAGCCCTGAAGTTATGGTTAAGGCCGAACCAACTAAAGATGGTATACGTGCAAGCTTAAGACCAATTGCGGGTACTAGACCTCGTGGCCGCAATGATCAGGAGGATCTCAAATTTGCAGAAGATCTTTTAGCTGACCCCAAAGAACGAGCAGAACATGTGATGCTTGTTGATCTGGGTCGCAATGATCTTGGTCGTGTTTGTCAGCCAGGGAGTGTTTCGATTAAGGAGCTAATGGTTATTGAGAAATACTCTCATGTTATGCATATCGTGAGTGAAGTTGATGGTGTGCTTGCTGCTGATAAGGACGTATTGGATTTGTTGATGGCTTCATTCCCTGCAGGAACAGTTAGCGGTGCACCAAAGATAAGGGCTATGCAGTTAATTCATGAGCTAGAGAAACAACCAAGAGGTCCATATTCAGGAGTTTACGGATCACTAGACTTGAATGGGGCTTTAAATACTGCAATTACTATTCGCACAATATTTGTTCAATATCACCCTCAAGGTGGGTGGTTGATGAAGGTTCAAGCAGGAGCAGGTGTGGTTGCTGATTCAATTCCAGCGGCGGAATATCAAGAGACTCTAAATAAAGCTAAAGGCATGCTGACAGCTCTTGCCTGTCTCGGATCTTCAAATCCATGAGAAAAGAACTTCTGCTTAAAGGATTTGAAGTGGAGCTTTTCACTGGATTAGCTACAGGAGAACATGTTGGGGTGTCGGCTGCTGTCGCTAATGAGCTTGCAGATTTTGTAACAGAGCCAGATCATCGAAACCTTGAATACATTACAGATCCATTTCTTAATTATGGACATTTAAAAGAAGCACTTCTGGCTCCCAGAAGAAGACTTAGAGAGTGGTTGTCCTTAAAGAAATTGACTCTGTTTCCAGGGAGTGCACTTGGCTTGGGAAATAGTAAAAAGTTTGAACGCTCTGATCCTTTAAACCCATATCACGATCTGATCGAAGCAACTTATGGGACAAAGGTAGTCACTACTAGTATTCATATCAATTTAGGAATTCAAGATTTATCGAAGTTGTTTTCAGCCCTTCGCTTAGTGCGTTGTGAAGGGGCTTTATTGCTTGCTTTGAGCGCTAGCTCGCCTTTTCTTGATGGGATACCAACTGGGGCTCATTCTCAGCGATGGCTTCAATTCCCTCTTACTCCAAAAAAAGTGCCTCTATTTTCTAACCATTCTCACTATGTGCAATGGCTAGAAGAAAAGCTTTCTTGCGGAATTATGTGGAATGAACGTCATCTTTGGACGTCAGTTCGCCCAAATGGCCCTCGGCGCCCTTATGAATTAAATCGTTTGGAGTTACGTATTTGCGATTGCATTACTAATTGTGATTTACTCTTGGCAATAACGGCTTTGCTTGAACTTCGTCTTTTAAGTCTTTTTGACTCTCCCAATCAGCTTGATCCTCTAAAAATTAGTCGTCTTTCAGCGAATCAGCTTGCAGATCTAAGTGATATGAACGATAAGGCAGCCGCTCAAAACAGTCTTGATGCAACTTTGCATCACTGGATTGATGGAAAACCAGTGCTTTGTAGGGAATGGATATGCCAATTGCTTGAAGAGGTAATGCCTTTAGCAAATGATATGGATATGGTTGATTTGCTCGCCCCAATTCAGTTGGTTTTAGATCAGGGCAATCAGGCTATGCAATGGTTAAAGAAATATTCTGCAGGTCAGTCAGTTGAAGATATTGTGCGGAAAAGTATTGTTGAGATGGAAGTTGAAGAAATTTCATCCAGGAAGGCAGAGGTTATTTCAGAATAATTATGGCCAAATTTGATTCCACTAGTCCGTCTATGCAGCAAGCCTCCGACCAATTGCAAGATGTTGAAGCTTGTTGTTCACCAGAAACTGATCATGATGCGAGTCGCCTTCTTCAGCAACGTCTGGAATTGGTTGAAGATCTATGGAAAACAGTTTTAAAAAGTGAATGTCCACCAGAACTGACAGAACGATTACTGCGATTGAAGCAATTGAGTGACCCAATTAATTTAGAAGTAAAAGACTCAACGACTACTGGTGATGCAATAGTACTGTTAATTCGTGAGATGGATCTGGCAGAGGCTATATCTGCAGCTCGTGCCTTCTCCCTTTATTTCCAGTTGGTCAATATTCTTGAGCAGCGGATTGAGGAAGATAGTTATCTCGCCAGCATGAGTTCCTCTCAAGAAAAAACTTCTCAAGATGAGTCTTTAGACCCTTTTGCGCCTCCTCTTGCGAGCCAGACCGCACCAGCAACATTTAGAGAATTATTCCAACGATTACGTCATCTGAATGTTCCACCCGCTCAGTTGGAGACGTTGCTTCAAGAAATGGATATACGCCTTGTCTTTACTGCTCACCCTACCGAGATTGTTCGACATACAGTCCGTCATAAGCAACGAAGGGTTGCGAGCCTTTTGCAGCAACTTCAGTCTGATTACTCTGGCGCTAGATCAGATCAGGGAAGCCTCAGACTCCAGTTGGAGGAGGAGATCAGACTTTGGTGGCGTACTGATGAATTGCATCAATTCAAACCAACCGTTTTGGATGAAGTTGATTATGCACTTCATTATTTTCAGCAGGTGCTCTTTGATGCAATGCCTCAATTGCGTCGACGTATTACTTCGGCTCTTTCAGATAGTTATCCGGACGTACAAATTCCTCAAGAAGCTTTTTGTACTTTTGGATCATGGGTAGGCTCAGATCGTGATGGGAATCCATCTGTGACTCCTGAAATCACTTGGAGAACAGCTTGTTATCAGCGTCAGTTGATGCTGGAACGTTATGTGAGTGCTGTTCAGAAATTAAGAGATCAATTAAGTATCTCTATGCAATGGAGTCAGGTCAGTACTCCATTGTTGGAATCTCTTGAAATGGATAGGCTTCGATTCCCTGAAGTTTATGAAGAAAGAGCTGCTCGCTATCGTTTGGAACCTTACCGACTAAAGCTTAGTTATACGTTAGAAAGATTGCGCTTGACTCAGGAACGTAATCAACAACTTGCAGATGCAGGCTGGAAGACATCACATGAAGGTATTAATTCGATGAGCACTCATAATGCTCCTTCTGAAGGACTTCACTATGGTTCTATTGCAGAATTTCGTGGGGATTTGGAGCTGATTCGGAATAGTTTGGTGAGTACAGATCTTAGTTGTGAATTACTTGATACTCTATTGACACAAGTCCATATTTTTGGCTTCTCATTAGCCAGTCTTGATATCCGTCAGGAAAGTAATCGTCATAGTGATGCACTTGACGAGTTGACTAGATATCTCAATTTGCCTAAAGCATATGGCGATATGGGAGAGGAGGAGCGAGTGCAATGGTTAATGCAAGAATTAAAGACACGACGTCCACTAATCCCTGCTGCAGTGAGTTGGTCTAGCAGCACAGCCGAAACAGTGGCTGTATTTAGGATGTTGCATCGACTACAGGAGGAGTTTGGGAGTCGAATCTGCAGGACATATGTCATTTCTATGAGTCATACAGTCTCTGACCTTCTCGAAGTTCTTTTGTTAGCGAAGGAAGCAGGACTTGTTGACATCGCTGCTGGTACGGCTGATTTATTGGTTGTGCCTTTGTTTGAGACTGTTGAGGACCTTCAAAGAGCTCCGGCAGTAATGGAACAATTGTTTGAAGCAAGAATTTATAGGAATTTGTTGCCTCGTGTTGGAGAAAATCTTCAGCCTCTTCAAGAGTTGATGCTTGGTTATTCCGATAGCAATAAAGATTCTGGCTTCCTCTCGAGTAATTGGGAGATTCATCAAGCACAAATTGCTTTGCAAGATCTTGCTAAGAGTCAAGGAGTAGGTCTACGTTTATTTCATGGTCGGGGTGGTTCTGTAGGTAGGGGTGGTGGCCCTGCATACCAGGCAATTCTTGCTCAGCCAAGTGGGACATTGCAAGGACGTATTAAAATCACTGAGCAAGGTGAAGTGCTCGCATCTAAATATAGCCTTCCTGAACTGGCTCTTTATAACCTTGAAACAGTAACTACTGCAGTACTGCAAAATAGTTTGGTAACTAACCAATTAGATGCCACACCAAGTTGGAATCAACTAATGAGCAGATTGGCTGCTAGCTCTCGTGCCCACTATCGGGCACTTGTTCATGACAACCCCGACTTGGTGGCTTTTTTTCAACAAGTTACTCCTATTGAAGAAATTAGCAAGTTGCAGATTTCAAGCCGTCCTGCTCGACGTAAAAGTGGTGCCAAGGATTTAGCTAGCCTTAGAGCAATTCCATGGGTGTTTGGTTGGACGCAGAGTCGCTTCCTTCTGCCTAGTTGGTTTGGAGTAGGTACAGCCCTTTCTAAGGAAGTTGAGAGAGATGCTGGCCAACTTGATTTGCTGAGAAGATTGCATCAACGCTGGCCTTTCTTTCGTATGTTGATTTCAAAGGTCGAGATGACCTTATCAAAAGTAGATTTAGAGCTCGCTCATCACTACATGATTAGCCTTGGCAGTTCGGATAATCGAGATGCATTTAATTGTATTTTTGACACGATCTCTACTGAGTACAGCCTTACAAAAAAATTGACTTTGGCTATTACAGGAAACAGTAGGCTTCTTAGTGCTGATCCTGCATTACAACTATCTGTTGATCTACGTAATCGAACGATAGTACCGTTGGGATTTTTACAAGTTGCCTTATTACGTAGATTACGTGATCAAAATCGACAACCCCCTATTAGTGAGACTTTGGGTGCTGAAGGTGAAGTAGGGCGTACTTATAGTCGTAGTGAATTGCTTAGAGGTGCTTTGCTTACGCTTAATGGAATTGCGGCAGGTATGCGCAATACAGGCTGAATATTCTTGTTCCCTTTTCGCCAGCAATCTCCGAGGCTACCTTCTGGTTTTGTTTTGGACCTTGAGAATGCTCCATCTCCTTATGCTTTAAATAGACTTCTAGCTAGGTGCAATGAAGAAACTCATCCTCCCGAGAAATTGGCTTTGGCAATGAAGAAGAGTGCTTTTCATTTGAGCATCTGGGAAGAATCGACTGGGAAGCTTTCTGGTTTTGTGAGAGCAACAAGTGATAAGGGGTTAAATGCAAACCTTTGGAATCTTGTCGCTGAACCATCTCTTAATCAGGGACAATTGCTAGCATTTTTGGTGTTTAGCTCACTGGGAATTCTTAAAAGGGAAATGCCGGGATGCAGTGTTTCAGTTTCAGCGCCTGTGATGGCATTAGAGGCATTGAAGTCAAATGGATTTTTAGTTGACCCTAATGGAATTCGTGCGATGGGTTTCAGGCTTCGTTAATTAACGGAATTTGCAAAAACGAGCATGGAGGGACTCGAACCCCCGACTCTCAGAACCGGAATCTGATGCTCTATCCAACTGAGCTACATGCCCCAACATCCGTTTATACAGATGTATGAGAACTACTTTCTAGGAGTCTCATTAGAGTTAGCTTAGCCAAAAGATGCCCTAGGAAAGATTAGGCTTCATCAGCTCGAGCTTCAATCATTCCGCAATTACAGTCGGCTGAAATTTGAGCTGACTGAAAAACGGCTTTTGGTTATTGGTCCTAATGGAGTGGGCAAATCAAACCTTCTAGAGGCAGTTGAATTACTGGGGAGTCTTCGCTCACACCGGTCTAGTACTGATCAAGACCTTATTAGTTGGGATCAGGACAGAGCTTTATTGCGTGCGACCGCTAATGACTCAGAACAACTTCAATTGGAATTAAGGAGAAAAGGAGGCAGGCAGGCACATCGAAATAAAAAGCCACTTTTACGTCAGCTAGACTTGATAGGTCCATTGCGTTGTGTTGGATTCAGTGCTCTTGACCTTGAATTAGTACGTGGTGAGCCACTTCTGCGACGCAATTGGTTGGATAGGGTAATTCAACAATTAGAGCCAGTCTATGCCGATCTGATAAGTCGTTTTGGGAAATTACTTCGTCAAAGGAGTCAGATATGGCGGCAATGGCAGCATTTTCCTGTTGAGGGCCGTGATGCTTTGTTAGATGCCTTTGATATACAAATGGCTTTAGTGAGTACACGCATTCATCGTCGCAGAAGCCGCGCTCTGAAGCATTTGCAACCACTTGCTGCTGCATGGCAAGAGAGGTTAAGTAACAGTAAAGAACATATAGAGCTTTCTTATTTGCCTGGGAGTCTTTTGGAAGGAAGTGAAGAGGAAGAGTCTTGGAGACTTTCTATTGAACAGCAGTTGTTAGAACAGAGAACTAATGAGGAGAGATTGGGTCGTTGTAAGGTCGGTCCACATCGTGATGAAGTAGATTTTTTGTTGAATGGAGTGGCAGCTCGTCGTTTTGGTTCGGCAGGGCAGCAGAGAACATTTGTTTTAGCTTTAAAGCTTGCTGAATTGGAATTGGTCGAAGAACTCTTTGGTGAGCCACCGATACTGTTGTTGGATGATGTCCTTGCTGAATTAGATCAGAATAGGCAGTTGCTGCTGCTTGACGCGGTTGGAGAAACTCATCAGTGCCTTGTAAGTGCTACTCACTTGGAGGCATTTGAAGGCGACTGGCAAAGGCAATCACAAGTGTTAGAAGCTGAATTTCTTAGGAGCATGTAAGAGGTCGGCTATGGTATATGGCTATTTTTTGATTTTCTAATGGAGAAGATTTTTTCTTGTTTGCATCCGAACCCTGGATGGGAAACTAATGAGGTTCAACAACTTTCTAGTTCAATAGATTCCGATTCAATCAATATGGTTGGAAAGCATTGCATTCTTGAACTTTATGAATGTGATGAATCCAAGCTCAATGATGAAGCATTTGTTAGGACCACAATTACTATTGCTGCAAAATTGGCTGGTGCGACTCTCCTGAACTTAATTACTCATCGGTTTGAGCCTCAAGGAGTGACTGGTCTGGCTTTATTGGCTGAGTCTCATATCTCTATTCATACTTGGCCAGAAAATGGTTATGCCGCGGTAGATGTTTTTACTTGTGGCGATCACACTATGCCAGAAAAAGCTTGTGAAATCCTACGCAAGGAACTCATTGCTCAACGGTTCTCTTTGAAAAGCTTTCAAAGAGAAACCCCTGAAGCATTGACCACTAAATTACGAAAACCACAAGGAATGAAGATGGCCCAGTACTAAGAACTTATTTCTTTTGGACTTCCTAGAGTCTTATGGCAGATATCTTTTTCTTGGATTTATATAAAGAACTACTTTTACATAGTTAATTTATTTTCGGATTCGATATACCTATTTAGTTTCCCACTAACTAAGCCCTCTAGATCAATGCTGACAGAGCTAAATCCTAGAGATAATAAATAATTCACTATATTTTCTCGCTCTACATGAAGAATAAATTCTTCAATCCGATTCCTAGGTAGTTCAATTCTTGCTGTCAGGCCTTGAACTCTTACTCTCACCTCTTCAAAACCATTAGTTCTTATGCAGTCTTCCGCCATGCCTACTTGTTTGAGACGTTCTGCATTGATCTCCTCACCATATGGGAATCGTGAGGCAAGGCATGGTTGTGCAGGTTTATCCCACCATGGGAACCCCAATGCTCGAGATATTTCGCGGACACTATTTTTACTAATGCCTAATTCAGCGAGGGGGGATATCACACCAACTTGTCGTCCTGCTTCAATACCTGGCCTATATTCACCAAGATCATCATGGTTGACTCCATCAATTACCTGAAATCCATTTGCTTTTTGAGCTATTTCATTTAAATGATGATGTAATTCTCTCTTGCAGGCATAACAACGATTCTTAGGGTTTGTACTGTAAGAAGGATCCTGAAGTTCTTGGGTAATACATTCTTGGTGATGAATCCCTATCCACTGGGCTTGTCGACGGGCTTCCTCGCGTAAATGGTTCGCTAGTGATGAAGAAACACCAGTTATAGCTATTGCTCGTTTGCCTAATTGCTCGTGGGCAATTGCAGCGACTAGAGAGCTATCCACTCCTCCTGAATAAGCTACACAAACGCTTTGAAAACCACGCAGAGTCTTGCGTAACAAATCCAGTTGATTTTGTTTTAAGTTGGACAAGGTCTCAAGCTGACGAAACATTTTTCTCCAGCATTTCGTTTGCAGACTATCTTCGCTCTCTGATCTAGTTAAGCTCCAAATGTTAAGAGGCCCGATATGGCGTCAAAGCCGCAAGAATCCAATACATTTCGAGGTGGGCGTGGCAGAGGTATCGGCATAGTTACTGCCGCAGATAGTCAGGAACGCAGTCATGGTCAATTACATATATACGATGGAGAGGGTAAGGGGAAAAGTCAGGCTGCATTGGGAGTTGTTTTACGCACTATTGGTTTAGGTATCTGTGAGCAACGACGTACTCGTGTTTTGCTGCTTCGATTTCTTAAAGGACCTGGGAGGGCTTATGACGAAGATGCGGCCATCGAAGCTTTGCAGCAGGGCTTTCCTCATTTGATAGATCAAGTAAGGACTGGGAGAGCAGATTTCTTTACTGCTGAAGAAGCAACGAAATTTGATGCACTGGAGGCTAAAAGAGGCTGGAATATTGCTAAAGGCGCTATTGCAAGTGCTCTTTATTCAGTGGTTGTACTTGATGAGTTGAACCCTGTATTAGATCTTGGGTTGCTTCCAGTAGAAGATGTTGTCACTACTTTGGGTGAGCGGCCAGAGGGAATGGAGATAATTGTTACTGGACGTGCAGCACCTTCTTCTCTAGTACAGGTTGCTGATTTGCACTCTGAGATGCGTGCACATCGACGTCCTGAAACTAACGGAAACAATATGATTCCTTCAAATGCCATCAGTGGCATTGAGATATATACCGGAGAAGGTAAGGGGAAATCTACGAGTGCTTTAGGAAAAGCTTTGCAAGCTATTGGACGGGGTATTAGTCAGGACAAAAGTCATAGGGTTTTAATTTTGCAATGGCTCAAGGGAGGCAGCGGCTATACAGAGGATGCTGCCATAGCTGCTCTTCGTGAGAGTTATCCTCATTTAGTTGACCATCTTCGTTCTGGAAGAGATGCAATTGTTTGGCGTGGACAACAGCAACCAATTGATTACGTTGAAGCTGAACGTGCGTGGGAAATAGCAAGAGCTGCAATTGCCAGTGGTCTCTATAAAACAGTAATTCTCGATGAATTAAACCCGAGTGTTGACCTTGAGTTGTTACCAGTAGAGCCAATAGTGCAAACTTTACTTCGAAAGCCTGCAGAAACTGAGGTGATAATTACTGGTCGATGTAAGAACCCTCCTTCTTATTTTGATCTTGCTAGTGTCCATTCTGAAATGGTATGCCATAAACATTATGCTGAACAGGGCATTGACCTTAAAAGAGGAGTAGACTATTGATTGAATGTAAGGGCATTATTTTATGACTTAGATCATGAAAGAATCTCTAAAATCCAAGCATCAATTCCACCAGTAACATTAATGCCGTTGATATTTTTTCTCTTAAGTATGGCCAATGCTTTAAGTGATCGCTTCCCACTTTTACAGTGAATATAAAGTTTTCTTCCGTTGGCCATTTCACGAATAACTTCAATTGATTCTCCATTTTCAATGCTCTTTAGAGGTATTAATGTTGCCCCTTTAATAGAGGCTATTTTGAATTCAGATTGAGTACGTACATCTAATAGAACTATATTGTTGTTATCTCCTTCGATTGCTTCTTTTAGCTCTTGAACAGAAATACTTGGTATTGATAAAAATTCAGTTTCTAATTGCGAATTCTCATTAGATTTGCAAAAAACTTCATAGTCAATCAGTTTATTTATTGCTGGCCTTTTATTTGGCTTCAGAGTTAATTCTCGAAATGTCATCTTTAAAGCATTGAAGATTAATAGTCTGCCGTTAAGAGTATTCCCTACACCTGTAATTATTTTAATGACTTCAGTTGCTTGAATTATGCCAATTAAGCCAGGAAGAACTCCTATGACTCCACCTTCAGAACAAGACGGTACCAATTGTGAAGGAGGTGGTTCAGGTAGCAAATCTCTATAGTTTGGGCTGTCTTTATTGAGATTAAAAACTGTAGTTTGGCCTTCAAAATGAGCAATGGAGCCATAAACATTTGGCTTTCCTAAAATTAGACAAGCATCATTGATGAGATAACGGCTGGGAAAATTATCTGTGCAATCACAAATAACGTCGAACTCTTTGAGTATGTCTAGTGCATTGTCTGAAGTTAGCTGAGTCTCAAAGGTATCAACTTTGCAATTTGGATTGATCTCAAGAATGCGGGCGCGGGCAGAATCAGTTTTAGGTTTTGCTATCCAGCTCATCCCATGGAGTACCTGTCTTTGCAGGTTTGATACTTCTACGCAATCGAAATCGACAATCCCTATACGTCCTACTCCTGCCGCAGCGAGATAAAGCAGTACTGGTGATCCCAGCCCTCCGCTACCTACACACAGAACTGAACTAGCTTTCAGATGCTTTTGCCCAGAAACCCCTATCTCTGGAAGAGTTAGATGCCGCGCATAACGGGAGACCTCCTCTTCGTTCAAATTAATTCCATACATTTCCTGGGATTGCATTAGTCAAAGAAAATGCTCTTCTATGTCCTTACTTTAGGTGTCAAAATTCTCACCTCTTTTGGGTGGAAGTTTTGATCTGACTCCATCCACCAAGCACGGACTTCACCCATCTTGTCAACAATTACCATTAAGCCTGCAGTAAAGGACCATAAACAATCCACTGAGGAAGGGATTGAAGCCCCCTTAGGATGAGAATGAGCGCTCCCTAAGATTTTTAAATTATGTTTTCTTGCCCAATGCTGAGCAAGAAGTTGTTCACGGGGATCGATAAGAAATCGATTTTGCTTCGATAATTTTTCTTCATGGTCACTATTTAGTTTTCGAGGAGATTCAATAAGGGTGAATGTATCTGGCTCCCAGACATTGCAACATGGCCAAATCATATGAATTTCCAATGAATTCTCTTGTTTTAAGCAGATAGTTTGCTTGGAATTGCCAACTAGCAAAGCACAACCCTCATTTGGACTTACTGCTAGGAGACTATGACTAAGAACTTTCAGGGAATCACCAACGAATTCAATGATCATTGGATTTTGATCTAGAAGATTCATAGGTTCGGAATTCTCTATATGTAGGTTCGGAGTTATCTCTATTTAGACCCTGGCATTTACTAGTTTAATTCGATACGCTCATTACAAATTGCATTCAGTGTTGTGTTCATGAGTGACTCCAATCCTGAGGAGAATCAAGCTCCTGACTTAAAAACACCTCCTATGGGCAATGCTGTCAGTGAAGGAGCAGACAATAGTATCTCTGACCGTTTCACTGAGGTAATGGGAACAGTTAATCAGACTCTAGGCAAGATCGACTGGAGTCAGATGGGTAAATATGGTAAAGCTGTTGGCATTATTGCAGTTGTTATTGTTGCTCAAGTAATCATTAAAGTAGTTATCGATACAATAAACTTCTTCCCTGTTGTGCCAGGTCTTCTTGAGCTTCTTGGAGTTGTAGTCCTTGGTCAATGGAGTTGGCAGAATCTATCAACTAGTGAGAAGCGCAATACTGTCTTCGAGAGAGTTCAAAACTTAAGAAAGGAATATTTAGGATAGAGATTTATGAGTCGAGTTTAATTCTTTATGATGAAAGAATTAAAGCATCTATGTTTTTTAGATTTGATAGAGATTGAGCCTTATATGAGCCACCAAAAATATTTGCATGATTTAGTAGATGGTAAAGGTTGTATATATCAGTTCTAAACTTTGATGATGGAGGAAGAGGCCAAATGCTTTCATATCCTCTATAAAAATCATTAGAAAAGCCTCCAAAAAGTCTTGTCATTGCTAAATCAACTTCTCTGTCGGCCCACCAAGTAGCAGGATCATAAATAACACCTCTTCCATTTTTTTGAATAGCAGCATTTCCACTCCATAGATCACCATGAACAATTGTTGGAGTGGGTTTGTGCTTTTCGAGAAACACAATTAAGTATTCAAGAAGTTTCTCCCAATCTGAAATATTTATTCCCCATTTCGCTGCAATTCTTAGCTGTGGAATTAAACGAAGATGAATGAAACATTTACCCCATTTGTTGTCCCATCCGGCTGGCTGCGGCCCAGCTCCTATGAATCCTTCTAAATCCCATCCAAATTTTCCAGGATTTTCAACTGTGGATGCTTGATGAAGTAACGCTAGGCCTTTACCTAAATTTGCCTGATCACCTACCCCAACATCAAGCCAAGGCAGTATCAATATTGAATGGTTGTTTAATTGTTTTAGCACTACAGGTGTGGGGATCTCTATAAAGTTTGGATTACTAAATCTATGCAGTAATTTGAGTCCATTTGCCTCAAACTTGAGCTTTTGAAAGTCTTTAGCAGGAGCTGTTTTGGCAAATAATTGACCTCCATCGTTCAATTTCAATCTCCAAGTCGTATTGATAAAACTCGTTGCTAAGCAATCAACTTCACGTATGTCTGTACTTGACAATGTTCTTTTTGATTCCTTGAGAGCTGCTTGCAGAATGTCATGCATTTGCTTTCTTCTCTTTCTGTCTGCAGGTTGAGGTGATGTCTAATCAAAGGGTAATTGTTATTGGCGCTGGTATTGCTGGATTGACAGCTGCAGCCTTATTAGCCCATGAAGGTGTAGCTGTGACACTTTTGGAGGGGCATCATCAGCCTGGAGGTTGTGCAGGTACCTTTCGGCGAGGGCCATATATTTTTGATGTTGGAGCCACTCAAGTTGCAGGCTTAGGACCAGGTGGCACTCATGAACGCTTATTTAGGCATCTTG
>QCRS01000011.1 GCA_003211755.1 Prochlorococcus sp. AG-463-F15
TTTGCCAGCGCCAATCAATTGAAGAGCTTTGCGTTGAGGCCTCCATACCAAAGGCTTTAATTGCATCCTTAGAAGGAGGTGAAAGTATTTTTCAAAGTGTTGATGGATTTCCTGCATTAATAAGTGATCCTTGGCTTAATGGTCGTTTGAGTGCCTTGCATGCTTGTTCAGATATTTGGGCAATGGGTGCTGTAGTTGTTTCTGCCCAGGTTGTCATAACTCTTCCAAAGGTACCCGTGAAAGTGCAGCAGGAGTTGTTGGCTCAGAGTCTTTTAGGGATTAATTCAGCATTAGAACCTCAGGGCGCCAAATTACTTGGCGGCCATACTGTTGAGGCTAGAAGTGATTCTCCTTCTCCAAGTACTCTTGGGATTCAAATAGCCCTTAGCGTTAATGGCTTATTGACGGATGGTTTGCTCCCTTGGACAAAAGCTGGCTTGCAGTTAGGAGATGAACTTTTGATTAGTCCGAAAATTGTTTTTAATAACTCCACAATCACCTACAGCGAATAAATTTGAGTGATTAATGACCTGAAGACTTTGATTTGTAAGGACTCTCCCAGAAGAGTCAACAGCAAGATTACTTTTTCTCAGCCAATCTGGTGCATTACTACCAGTGCAGAGCAAAGTAGGGCCTGGAATTAACTCTTCTACTGAAACAATATCAATCTTAGCCTTATCAAGTGCTTGCTTAAATTTAGGGTTAAATTGGATTAATTTGACCTGCAATTGCAGTGGTCGCAAAGCCCAGCGCGTCCGCAATGCCAAGGCAACTTCAACTGCAGAAAAGCCTGTTCCAGCAATAGTTATTGGAGTTTGATTAGGCATATCAGCATACTTATCTTCGGCTTCAATCCATTTAAATGCCTGAGAAAATGGCTTAATCGGAATCACAATACCTTTTCTTTTACTTTGAATATATTGATTGCCTTTCACCGTTTCCGAGCCTACATCTAGACTCAATTTTTGATAATTAATAGAAGATCGATTATCTAATGAAATATAATTATTTATTAGATTTAGCCCAGTAATCTCACCGAGGACAAATGCAACACCAGCTTCTTCTGTTAAATCTCTTAAATTAATTAATAGCTCATCAATTTTGTAATGGCCGGCAATCAAGCCTGGAACCATCCCAGAATAAAGAGTTGTACTTTTTCGACTAATCAGGGTTACCAGACCTTTTGGCCTTAAGTGGGGTTGCATACACCATCGACGCAAAACAAGAGAATGTGTATGTCCTCCTCCAGCAAGAACAAGATGGTCTTCAGTCATTAATCCTTAAAGACGATTGAAGTAATTGTTCCAATCATTGCTACAAATAACTCAGATAAGTTTATACCAATTAGTCAAACTGACCATATCTCAAGGTTAATTAAAGAATATAGTTTAAAACCTTTGCTTCTCATGATTTTTGAGTATTAAAATCCTCAATGGATTCTACTTAGTCCCTCTTTGCTGGCTGGTATTGCACCAAGCTCAGTGATAAGAGCAGTAACCATTCGTGCAGGTGTAATATCAAAAGCAGGGTTAAACCCCTTCGTTTCCTTCGAAGTTAATCTGATTTCTCCGATTTCGGAATTCTTAGAGTTTCTAGAAATTAGCCCTTGAAGATGTGTAATCTCTCTCTCCGAACGATTCTCTATAGGTATCTCAAAACCATCGGAAATAGACCAGTCAAATGTTGAAATTGGACTTGCAACATAAAAGGGTATTTTATTATCATAGGCAGCTAATGCCTTCAAATAAGTACCAATTTTATTGCAAACATCACCACAAGAACTAACCCGATCAGCTCCTACTAATACAACATCTACACAACCACTCTGCATTAAATGTCCGCCAGCATTATCTACAATTAAAGTATGAGGAATACCTTCATTGGCAAGTTCATATGCTGTGAGACTTGCCCCTTGGTTTCTAGGTCTTGTTTCATCAACCCAAACATGAATTTTCATCCCTGAACGATGTGCTTTATATATAGGAGCGAGAGCAGTTCCCCAATCGACTGTTGCAAGCCAACCAGCATTGCAATGTGTCAATACGTTGAGTGGTTCTTTTCGTTTATTCTCTGGTCTTTGAATAAAAATTTTTTCTAGGATATTAAGGCCTTGCTCTCCAATAGTCTCACAAATAACCACATCTTCCTCTGCAATTAAATCAGCCTCCTTCCTTGCTACAGAAGCCCTTTTGAATGGCTTTAGAAACTGCACCTTGTCAAAAATACGCTGAAGAGCCCAACTCAAATTAACCGCAGTAGGCCTTGTAGACTTTAATTTTTCAAAGGCTATCTTTAGAGATTTATCAGATGAGTTGTCCATTAAGGCGAGCATTAATCCATACGCAGCTGTAACACCTATTAAAGGCGCTCCACGGACAAACATTGAAGTAATAGCATGAGCAACTTCTTCATAGTCATGCATCTTAAGAATGCTAAATTCATGTGGAAGTTTGGTTTGGTCGATGACACATATTGTGTGGCCACCATCCTCCAACCAAATGGTACGCCAGTGTCTATCATTAATGTTCATGTCTCAACTAGAGAGGATTAAGCAATCGAAATGAATTAAATAAGTTAGTTTTCATCAAAAGAAAATCTTACTGATTAAAAATATTTAAATGAAAGAAGAAGCTCATTCTATAATAATAAGATAATCCTAAAATTAGTTCCAAGGAGGAGAAATAAATCATCAACAGATGTCATACCTATACTAATGCTAAAAGCTAAATAAGATTATATACATTTTAATGAAATACAACACTTAGGTCCAACATTAAGATCAAGTTATATTTAATTTTATGAGAAGCTAAGATACAAAAAATTGAGTCATCCTAATTGCAGCATACTGATTTGGCCCTTCTTGAGAATGCTCGTCTTGGAATACTGGGCGGCAGTGGTCTTTACAACATCGAAGAGCTTGAGAATGTAAAAGAGCTAAGCATAAAGACACCTTTTGGAAATCCTTCAGACACATTGCGAGTAGGGCAACTAGGAGGAATGGAAGTAGTATTTCTGGCTCGACATGGTAGACACCACACCTTTACTCCAACAGATGTTCCTTACAGAGCAAACATTTGGGCTTTGAAGTCATTGGGGGTGCGATGGCTATTAGCTCCATCCGCTGTTGGTTCACTCAAAGAACAAATAAGACCTCTAGACATGGTTGTCCCAGATCAATTCATTGATCGGACTCACCAAAGACCACTCACTTTCTTCTGCGATGGTGCCGTAGCCCATGTAACCATGGCAGATCCTTTCTGTCCAAACCTTTCTCGGCTACTTGCTGAAGCAGGGGAAAGGCTTATGCCAGAAGGCAGGCAATTACATAATGGTGGAACATATTTAGCAATGGAAGGCCCCGCATTCTCAACGAGAGCCGAATCACAGCTATACAGAAGTTGGGGGTGCTCAGTAATTGGAATGACTAATCACACAGAAGCAAGGTTGGCTCGAGAAGCTGAAATTGCATATGCTTCGCTTTCAATGGCAACCGACTATGACTGTTGGAATGAAGGGAAGGAAAAGGTATCAGTAGAAATGGTAATTGACAACCTTAAGGCTAATGCCGTCCTCGCTTCAAAAATTATGGAGGCAACAGCTGAAGGAATTTCATCTTTGCGGCCTAAAAGTTCAGCACATAAAGCTTTGAAAGATGGACTAATGACCGCAAAGGAAAAAGTTCCTAGCAATACTCGTATGAAACTAGATCTTTTGACATCGCCCTATTGGGGAAATTTCAAAAATTCATAAATGCTCAAACATTTTGCAAGCAAACAAAAACCGAGCTTCCATTCCAGGAAGCTCGGAAAAATAATCTTAAAACCCTATCTCAGGAAGGTTTAATTTCCTATCTATCTATATCTATAGGCCTCCGGCGTTACCCACACCGGTATAAGAACCATAGAAGAAAATACCAAGGACAAAGATCACTGCTATTCCACCAGCAGAGGCAACAAGCCAAAGTGGTAGAGCTCCTTCTGTCCAGCGACGTTCCCATGAAACAGCTGGTCGCCCATCTGAGAGTCGATCAGGGATACGACCGTCTGGGCCCTTCAGTTTGGTACTCATGATTCCAAGTGGTTCAGTTAAAGAAATAGCTGGAAAACAAAATTCCCATTACGAACGTAAGCAGAAGCCCTAGGTAAAGACTTGTGCGGTTCAACTCAACGGGCAATTTGTTTGGATTGGGATTGACTTGCATTGCGAGTAATAGTGATCAATCAGCGACGGATAAACTGCATGGCAGCAATCGCACCTAGGAAAAACACCGCGGGGACACCCAAGGCGTGGACTGCGAAAAATCTAACCGTAAAGATCGGATAGACGCGTTCAGATTGAAGAGGAGCAGATTGTGTCATGTCTTATTGCAGACGCAGGTCGAGTTGGGACTTGGATTCATAACGCTGGCTCACAACAGGAGCCTTTGTTTCGGAACCCTGGAAATAAGCATCAGGTCTTGGAGTCCCGAAGGTGTCGTAGGCAAGACCTGTAGACACAAACAAGAACCCAGATATGAAGATAGCTGGCAGGGTTACGATTTGGATAACCCAAAACTTGATGTCGGTAAGAATCTCAAAAAACGGGCGTTCCCCCGTAGAGCCGGCAGCCATAACCTCATGCGTATCAGCTTGAAGATCTTATCAAGGCTGTGCGTTATGTATGCATATGCCAAGCAGGCTTGGTTACAGAGCGTTGTGCAAATTTATTTTTTCAACAGGATCAACCCACCCATCTGAGCAAAGTTCCTCTTTCACCCAGCACAAATCCAGTGTTTTTTTCCTGCTGAGGACTGACATCAAAGAGTATTCGTATCAAATTAGATGGCTGAACATCTCCTACTGGGTCTGTCTGCCATGAATCTCCTCCATCTTTACTAAATAACAATGTTCCATTTCCACCAGCCGCCCAAATAGTCCCTTGATGGTCCCAAGCCAAGTCCAAATAGTTATATCCATTCACGATAGGGATAATTGGCTTGCCCCAACTTTCTTCCTCACCATCTATATCAGCAAGTAAACGGATCTCAGCCCCCCTGGACAACATCCACAAAGATCCGTCAGGTTTAAACCCCATTGTTTGGACCCTTTTACTGCTTGCTCTTTGGTGAGGTTCCCAAGCGGCTTGACCTGGTTCCAAAGTGGCGTAAAAATTTCCAAGACTGCTAACACTTACATAGTTTCCATCAATTCCACGCCTCATATCTCTAATACCACCAGAAGCTTCGTTGATTTTGCCCTCCCAACTCTGGCCTCCATTATTTGTTAGATAAACCGCTCCTGCTGTAGTGGCCAGCTCTGCTGAATCGGTTCCCAGAGTTTGTATCAAATAAGGCTCTCCTGGCAAGTTGTTACCCAAAGACAACCGAGTCCAGTTCTGGCCTGCATCTTGACTATGAAGCACTAAGCCTGGCTGTCCAACAATCCAACCCTCATCACCATAGAAATCAATACTGATCAAGCGAAAATTCTCTTCAGTAGGAATATCAAGGCTTCTCTCTTTCCAACTTTGTCCGCCATCAGTGGTTTCACGAATTAATCGATTGGTACCAATCAAGAATCCATGCTTTTCATCTGCAAAACCAATGTCCAAAGGATTCGCATCAGTATTTAATTCGACTTCTTGCCAAGGACTTGAACTCGCAACTGCTAGACGAGTAGAAACACAACCACCTAAGCCAAGTCCTATGCAGAGGATAAGGGCGAAATTGACAAAGTTAGAAAGAAGGCGATTCATAGAAAAATTGCTATTGATCAATGCAAGGAATACAAAGAGAGGAAGCAAGCGACGGCAAATGCCAGGCCACCGAAAATCAATACATTCTTTTGCCCAGGTGTGAGGTTATTAATTCCAAAGCCATAATTCAGATTTTCCTCAAATCCACTAGGAGCTGACCGGGGACCAATATCCTTAAATGCCGAGACTCCCTTACGGCAAACAGGGCACCGAAAATCTAAAGGATCCAAAGCCAAGAACGCAGTTCCGCTTGGAATAGCAAACTTCTTAACACCATCTATTGGGTCATAAACATAACCACAACTAGAGCACTCATAGCGATGGGAACTTTTATCGGGGTTTAATTCAGATTCTTCTCCTTTAACCACTGAATAAATCGTTTCAACAGCTTCATTATCCAATTCCCTGAGCTCTTTCAACTCTTCTGTTTTTTTAATTTCATCACTCACGATGCTCTCCGATTCAAGACAACTCTATCGAGAGTGGCACTTTTGGGAGAATACGCGCCTTATCATTAATCAATAAGATCAAACAATCGACTAGCCAATATTTATGTTTTCTCTGCCGGGCTATGACGCTTTCCTCGGGTTTCTTTTGCTCGCAACTGCTGTTCCAGTCCTTGCATTAATTACAAATAAATTAGTCGCTCCTCAAAGTCGGGAAGGCGAGCGAGAGCTGACTTATGAGTCAGGAATGGAACCTATAGGAGGGGCCTGGATCCAATTCAATATTCGCTATTACATGTTTGCTCTTGTCTTCGTGATTTTTGATGTGGAAACCGTATTTCTCTATCCATGGGCAGTAGCTTTTCATCGTCTGGGTTTGTTGGCTTTCATAGAAGCGCTCATTTTTATTGCCATACTTGTTATTGCACTAGCCTATGCATGGCGAAAAGGCGCCCTTGAATGGAGTTAATACTTTGACTGAAACCCCCTCAGCAAAAGCCATCCGAGATCTCCGGTCTGCATCTTGTGGTCCAGTTGGAACTCCCACAGTCACCAACGATCTCAGTGAAAACATAATACTTACAAGTCTGGACGACCTGCACAATTGGGCTCGATTAAGCAGCTTGTGGCCTTTGTTATATGGAACAGCTTGCTGTTTTATTGAATTTGCTGCCCTAATTGGTTCACGGTTCGATTTTGATCGATTCGGCTTAGTTCCAAGGAGTTCTCCTCGTCAAGCCGACCTTTTAATAGTGGCAGGAACAGTAACGATGAAAATGGCGCCTGCTTTGGTAAGGCTTTATGAACAAATGCCTGAGCCAAAATATGTAATTGCAATGGGCGCCTGCACCATTACAGGTGGAATGTTTAGCGCAGATTCCACCACTGCTGTACGAGGCGTAGACAAACTAATACCAGTAGATCTTTATCTGCCTGGCTGTCCTCCCAGACCAGAAGCAATTTTTGATGCGGTCATTAAGCTGCGAAAAAAAGTAGGCGATGAATCAGTAGCTGAACGTAAGAAAATTGACCAAACACATCGCTACTGCACGATCCGTCACCAAATGAAGAGAGTGGAACCACTAATTACGGGGGCTTACCTAACTGCAGATACTCAAAAGGCTGCACTTCAGTCCAGTACTGGGACCCCTATTGAAGAGAAAAGCACAAACGAACCTGTCATTCTCAACACCAACAACCAGGACTTATGAGCAAGGAACAAACACCCGACTCAGAGCAAACAGCTCAGCAAGGAACCAAAGGAGAAGAGCTTGCAAAGCCTGGGCTCGAACCAGGAGAAATAAGTCAGTGGCTAAGCAAGCAAGGTTTAGATCACAAGGTTCTTAAGCAGGATCATCTTGGAATTGAAATCATTGGAATAGAACCTATCTACCTAACTGTGATTGCAAAAGCTTTAAAAGGTTACGGATTCAATTACTTGCAATGTCAAGGAGGCTACGACGAAGGTCCAGGCCAACATCTTGTGTGTTTCTATCACTTAATTTCGATGGAAGATCTCACACAAAATGAACCCCTTAAGCAAATTCCTAACATGAAAGAAGTTCGCTTAAAGGTTTTCTTAAAACGTGATGGAGACCTTCGTGTACCAAGTCTTTACGGACTATTCCGGGGAGCAGACTGGCAAGAGAGGGAAACTTTTGACATGTTCGGCATCAACTTCGATGGACATCCACACCCAAAAAGACTTCTGATGCCAGAAGACTGGAAAGGCTGGCCACTTCGTAAGGATTATGTACAACCTGATTTTTATGAAATGCAGGATGCTTACTAAATTTCCTTTTTATAACTTCGATAAAAGCGCATTATTGCCAAAGCGAGACTCCTCGAGTCATGTCGCAATGTGGGAGTTGGTCTACGCCCCTGAAGCCGAGCTTGAATAACCCTATATCCCTGTGATTCCAAAGCTATAGAGTCACATGTGACTGGTTCTGCACCTCTTGCCTTGTAATGATCAACTAGTGGTGATGGCTCAATTAAATCTTGAGCAAGAATTGAACTAAAAATTCTCTTACCAATTCCAAAACTAGCCAGCTGAGCTTCGATAGCTCTTACATGGCCTCCTACATCTAAACCATCAGTCTCCCCAGGTTGAGTCATCAAATTACAAATATATAGTTTCGGAGCATTACTCCTTTGAATTGCATCAACTAATTGAGGGACAAGCAAGTTCGGCAACAGTGATGTGTAAAGACTTCCTGGCCCCAACAAGATAAGGTCTGCATTAGCTATTGCTTCAAGAGCACTAGGCAGCGCAGGGGGTTTTTCTGGATAGCACCCGATTCTTAAAATAGGACTTTTGGCATTCCCTATTGCCGACTCACCTTGGATCCTGTCGCCGTTTTCTAATTCAGCCCATAGACGTACATCAACATTTGTGGCTGGTACTACTTGTCCCTGAACGGCAAGCACACGGCTTGATGCAGTAATAGCAGTTTCCAGATTCCCCGTAATCGCAGTTAGAGCAGAAAGAAAAAGGTTCCCAAAACTATGCCCCTCTAAACCACTCCCAGAAGAAAAACGATATTGAAAAAGACGAGTAAGCAATGGAGTTTCTGTCGAAAGAGCCGCTAGACAATTACGAATATCGCCAGGTGGTTGCACACCTAATTCCCGGCGAAGAATTCCACTACTACCTCCATCATCTGCAACGGTCACAACTGCAGTAATTCGACTGCTATAACTTTTAAGGCCACTAAGCAAGCTAGAGAGACCTGTTCCTCCTCCTATAGCAACAATATTTGGTCCTCGATTTAGCTTGCTCTTAGCTCTTAAGGCATCTACTAAGAAAGTATCCTTAGCAGGAGCTAGCGCTTGCTTAATAGAGCCAAAACTACGACTCTGTCCCCATAACAAAAGTCCTGCCCCACATATAAAGACCAAAGGGCCAGTAATACTTCTTGGCAGGAAAGTAGTAATAGCAGTTAAAAGCCAAAAGAGCGTCTCAATGCTCCAATAAATTGGTTGCAAATCAGCCCAAATGGCTGCACCTAAAAGGGCCATCAGTAGACCCATACCAGAGATAAGCATCCATCTTTTAACTACCAAGCCAGGCAAAAGCCAACTCACTGCTCTCAAAGAACGCGTTACAAAATCCTTTTTTTTAGATCTTTTGACAGATCGTTTGTGCCGCCTTAAAGCAATGCGCTTTTTAGAGAAGCGTTGGGGCGAAATTTGATTCTGAGAATTCAAATGTGCCAGGAGAGCGAGCCCGAGGACCGTTTTAGAACTCTAAAGAAGCTTCCATAATTGAACATACAAGGCAATATGAGGAAAACAAACACGCTTTTAAAAATTCTCGTGGCTGAAACCACATCAGTGGTCGAGATGCAAGACCTCAGCAAGCAATGGGGGGAGCTCTCGGTGCTAGACAGGCTGAACTTAAAGATGAAGCCTGGGGAGAGACTGGCAATAGTCGGCCCCTCAGGGTCAGGAAAGTCAACCATACTCAAGCTTTTAGCTGGGTTAATCC
Organism: Prochlorococcus sp. AG-463-F15; assembly: GCA_003211755.1. GTDB lineage: Bacteria > Cyanobacteriota > Cyanobacteriia > PCC-6307 > Cyanobiaceae > AG-363-K07. The sequence continues at coordinate 9,670 of QCRS01000011.1, forward strand.
TTCCAACGAAAGGAGAATTTAGCTTATTTGGGAACAAACAAAACTTTCTAAGGCTTGATCAAGAAAATCCTCCTGATGTCAGACTAGTTTTTCAAAACCCTGCACTTTTAGGATCTTTAACAGTAGAAGAAAATGTAGGTTTTCTTCTACAGAGAAGCGGCAGAGTTCCTGATAAAAATATTCATAAGCTTGTTATGACCTCCTTAGAGGAGGTTGGTCTATACGACATAGCAGGTAAATACCCAGGCGAACTAAGTGGTGGCATGCAAAAAAGAGTTAGTTTTGCAAGAGCCTTAATAAATGAACCCTATAAACAGAAAAATGCAATGCCACTACTTTTATATGACGAACCAACTGCAGGACTGGACCCGATCGCCTGTAGGCGTATTGAAGACTTAATTGTGAAAACAACAGCACTCGCCCACGGCAGCTCAATTGTTGTTAGCCATGTTCTTAGCACTGTTGAAAGGTCTTCAGACCGCATACTGATGTTATATGGAGGCAAATTTCAATGGGATGGGTCAAGTAAAGACTTCAGGGAAAGTCAAAATCCATATGTAAATCAGTTTCGAACAGGTAGTCTTCAAGGACCAATGCAACCTGCAGACCATTGACTTCCATGCGTCGCAGTTATCGTGATGCCCTTGTTGGCTTATCAATAGTGGGAGGAATGGTTGTATTTGGGGGCACAATGCTTTGGCTTAGAGGAATTCGAATCGGGTCAAATGCATGGCATATCAAGGCAAACTTTTCAGATGCAATTGGATTAGCAGAGCGATCTCCAGTTACCTATAGAGGCATACTCATTGGTGAAGTGGGCGAAATAACAGTAAAGCCTGAAGCTGTTCAAGCAATTCTCAAAATCGAAAAAACAGGGCTTCGCCTTCCGACCCCTGTAATAGCAAGAGTTGTTAAAAATTCCCTTCTAGGTGGAGACGTACAAGTTGCCCTAGTAAGTAGTGGAAAGTTGCTCTCTAAGAATGCTCCCTGGCCAAGAGATGAAGATTGCTTGGGTAGAAATATCCTCTGTGAGGGCGACCTAATTGAAGGAGAGCCTCTAACCAGTATTTCCACTCTTACTACAGAGCTTGAGCGGATGATAAGGAAAGCAGGGAATGAAGAAGTTATCGAAAACCTGGTAAACTCAACCAAGCAATTTGATAAAACACAAAAACAACTAGAGGAGTTAATTGTCCAAGCTAAAATAGAAATCAATAGAGCACAGCCAATTATTCTTGAACTCACAGAAGCTGTTGAACATATAAATAATATAATGACAGCTATAGATAACCCAAAGACCCTAAATGATTTAAAAGAAACTGCTAATAATGCTAGGTCTTTATCAAAGAAATTGGACTCATTTGGAACTGATATTAATGACTTAATGGATGACGAAGAACTAATGAGTGCCCTTAGGAGTGTGACCATAGGTCTTGGCCAATTTTTCAATGAAGTCTACCCATCAAAACTGATTAAATAATCTTCTTTTATTCGTAATCTAATTAACTTGCCCTATAGCATCCATTGCAATTGCTGCTATAGCTTGATCACTGGCCTTAGGTAGTTGTACATACTTACCACCTGCAGCTTCTGCCAATTCTTTGCCTACACCACTACCAATGAACTTGCGTTCGGTATCTATTACTAGCAACTTAATTCCAATATTCCTATAGCGAGCAGCCACATCAAGGACCTCTTGTTTTAAGTCAACTGGCTCTTCTCCTTCAAGTTCAGGTTGACCAAGCGATTTACCTAGAGGAACATTCCCACGCCCATCAGTTATCGCAACTACAACAACCTGTCCAAGATCTCCAGTAGACAAAGCATTTGCTCCAACTCGTGCTGCTTGGGTTAATCCATGCGCCAGGGGAGAACCTCCACCACAAGGCATCGTTTCTAAACGCCTTTTTGCTGCAGTTATAGAACGAGTAGGCGGCAGCAATACATCCGCTTGATCTCCTCGGAAAGGAATCAAAGATACCTCATCTCTATTTTCATAGGCCTCTGTAAGCAAACGAATTACAGCACCTTTGGCACTCTGCATGCGATTAAGAGCCATAGAGCCACTTGCATCTACAAGGAATATCACTAAAGCGCCTGCTTTCCTTTGCAAAAGCTTGGCGCGGAGATCTCCTTCCTCAACAATCACTTTCCGTTCTGGTTGCCTAGCACGGCGAGCCTTCTGATAAGGAGCCGCAGCTCTTAAGGTTGCATCTACAGCAATTCGACGTAAAGGGCCACGAGGAATTATCGGTCTTACATATCGACCTCTGCTGTCACTCAATACTGCAGCTCTACTTCCACTATTTCCACTTTTAGACTTCGCTGAAGCAAAAAGTAAAAGATCTGGATCAATAGCACAAGCTTCGGGGTCAAGCATGAATTCTTCAGGAATTGGAGGTGAAGACTCCTCCTCAGGAGTATCTTCATCATCTTCTTCTTGATCAGTGTCTTCATCATCTGAAGAATCATCCTGAGGTTGATCCGGGGGTGGTTGTTGCTCCTCAGGTGGAGGTGGTTCCATTTGTTCTTCCTGAGGTGGCATCTGCAACGCACGTGGTGCAACAACCAAACGAACAGCTATCTGCAAGTCCTCAGCATCTACCTGATCTCTTCCACTTAGTGCTGCATGAGCCTTCGCGACACGAACTGCATATAGTTCTGATCTATGCCCCTCAACTCCGCCACGAATAGCTTCAGTCACTAGGTATTGAATCTGCTCTTGGCTGATCTGAACGTCAGGAAGCCATTGCCTTGCTAGCAGCAACTGAGTAGCTAAAGCTTCAGTATTTTCTGACCAAGTTTTGGAAAAACTTTCACTGCACTGACCATGAGCCAAAACCGATTGTGTAATTTCCACCCTTTGCTCGGTAGTAATCAACTGATCAGCGGAAAGAACTATTGCAAATCGATCCAAAAGATGATCACGTACCGCTCCTTCTTCTGGGTTATAGGTCGCAATAAGTAGTGGGCGACATGGATGACTGAGACTTAACCCTTCACGTTCTACTTGGTTTTCCCCTGCACCTACTGCCGCGAGCATCAAGTTCACAATCCCATCATCTAAAAGATTCAACTCGTCAACATATAGGACTCCTCTATGCGCTTCAGCCAGCAATCCAGGTTGAAAAATTGGAGACCCACTTGCTAAGGAAGCAGTCACATCGACAGCCCCTACAAGCCTATCTTCAGTAATCCCAAGAGGCACTTGAATAAATGGAGCTGGTTTAACCCTTCTTGGAAAACCTTGCTCTTTTAAATCACTATCAGGTCCAAAATTCTTTTGAATAAATTGTGTTGTTGAGTCATCCCATTCCTCAGGAAGGCTTGGATCAAGGTTCAGGCCTACTGGACGAGGAATAGACAGGTTGGATTGATTGTCTGCTTCATGGTCTAAAGCAAGTACCTCTATAGGTGGCAACAATGCATGTAAACCTCTCGCCAATATTGATTTACCAGTTCCTCGTCCACCCGCAATAATCACTCCACCCAGTCCTGGATCAACTGCTGCCAACATCAAGGCTAATTTCAGGGTTCCATGTCCTGTTATTGCAGCCAATGGGAATGCTCTATTAGCCATTCCCTGAGTCACTCGATCAATTGACCGTGAAGTGTCTTCCTCAGCGGTTGATCCGCTTACAGCCATGGGATCTTCCCGAATCATCACATTTGCCCCAGTCTCGCTGATCGGCTCATGTCCTCATTACACCCAAAGGAACCAAGTACTCTTGCTATCGCATTAGGTGCAAATCTTCCAAGTCCACTCGGTTCTCCTCTCTCAACATTAGTAGCAGTCAGGCCCGAAATTGAGAAAGTTGTTCTTAATTGGCTTTCATCATCACTTAGAGAAAACAAAGGTATAGAAAAGGTTTCTACGGGATTGCGTTGGCGTTGGTCACCTTTATTTGAGACCGAACCAATGGGAGGCCCTATGGATCAACCAACATATATAAATGCAGTACTTGTGGTGGACGGGCCGCGGTTATCTGCCCTCAAGCCATCACAAAAATATGCTCTTAATTTGTTAGAAAGATTTTTAAAAATCGAAAAGGATTTTGGGAGAGATCGAGAGACTTCAAGCATGAGATGGGGTCCCAGATCTCTGGATATAGACCTTCTGGCATGGGGAGCGCTTCATATTGCTCACAAAGATCTCACCCTCCCTCACCCTCGTCTAATTGAAAGAAATTTTGTAGTCCTTCCATTAGCGGCGGCTCTGAATAATGGGAGCAAGCAGCCTCGTCGGATCCCCCCGCAAATGAACTGGAAAGAATGAGGTTTTTCTAGAACCCTATAACTTTCATTCCATAAAACGTCATGCTGGTATTAAATTTATAATTTCCCTCTATGGCACCTCTGCCACCAGCCGAACCATCTGTTCTACTGGAGACGAAAGCAGCACTTGATGCAAGAAAAATTCGTTTTGAAATCAACAGAATAAAACTGCCGATAGGAGTCGAAGGCACTTTTGGTCTTATCAAGCACCCAGGAGCATCTATCGCAGTACCACTCACAAATGACGGTCGAGTAATAATCCTTCGCCAATATCGCTTTGCTGTATCTCGACGAGTCCTGGAATTTCCTGCTGGGACCTTAGAGATAGGTGAAGATCCACTAACTTCAATGAAAAGAGAGTTAGCTGAAGAAGCAGGCTATGAAGCTTCTCAATGGGACTCTTTGGGGGTAATGAGTCCATGTGTTGGATATTCGGACGAAATAATTCATATGTTCCTCGCTCGTGGTCTCAAAAAACTAAGCACAAAACCTCCTGGAGATGAAGATGAAGATCTTGAGGTTCTTCATATGGAGATTGATGAGCTTAATGGCTACATATCAGGAGGACAGGAGCTTCTCGATGGAAAAAGCATCACAACCTGGTTCAGAACATGTCAACTTTTAGGCCTATGACTTTTATTATGTTGAATGTTATCCATTATTCAACGCAATGCAGGTGAATCAAGGTTAAAGAAATCCTCAAGCCAAAATGCGCTGATCAGAAATATTTGATTTAGTTAACAAACTTCTAATTACATCGACCACATAATCCTGTTGCTCAATTGTGATTTCCGGGAAAATTGGCAAGCTTAAAACCTCCCTACAAATTTTTTCTGTAATCGGCAGACTATTGACGCTATAAGAGAGTTCTTTATAGGCAGGTTGAAGATGTATTGGTATTGGATAATAAATAATTGTATTAATACCTTTTCCTGCAAGAGACTCTTTTAGGCAATCACGAGGATTAGTACTAATAGCATTATCGTCAATCTTGCTACCTAATTGAATGGAATCAAGCTTAAGGCAATCATTATTCTCTTCAAAATTCTTCACCTTTACTACAAATTGATTCCAAGCATGCAATGCTTTTGGATTAGTCAAAGAAGGCAATTCAAGTCCTGGTAAATCACTAAGTAATTCAAGATATCTGCCTGCAATATCCTTCCTTTTCTTTACCCAAGAAGCTAATTTCGGTAATTTAATATTCAAAACAGCAGCTTGGATAGCATCTAATCGACTGTTATACCCAAGTGCATCATGCAAGTAACGACGAGGCATACCATGAACCGCCAATTCTCTCATTCGTTTTGCGAGGCCAGCATCTTGAGTGGTAACCATGCCCCCATCTCCAGCAGCGCCAAGATTTTTTGTAGGGAAAAAACTAAAGCACCCAATATCACCCCAACTTCCCACGGGCTGATCGTCCCATTGCGCACCACTTGCCTGCGCACAATCTTCGATGACTTTTAAGCCTTCTTTCTTAGCCAAAGCCATTAATTTATCCATATCTACAGGACAACCAAAAAGGTGAACAGGCAAAATTGCTTTTGAATCAGGGGTTATTGCCTTTTCTATCTCACAGAGGTCAATTAAATAATTTCTTGGATCGATATCTACAAATACAGGCTTAGCACCTACAGCGCTGATTGCTTCTGCAGTTGCAAAGAAACTAAAGGAGCAAGTAATAACCTCATCCCCTGCACCTATCCCAAGAGCCCTGAGCGCAAGAACCAATGCATCGGTACCACTATTGCAACTCACCGCATGAGCCACACCAATGGCATTAGCAAAAGACTCTTCAAAAGCCTTGACTTCAGGACCTCCTATGTAATGTCCACTTTGCAAAACCCTCAACACTGCCGCATCAAGGTCGGGACCTAATTCGGAAAGCTGTTTTGAAAGACTAAAAGGTGGAACCTTCATGCAAGTCACCTTAGGACTTGCTAAACCAAGAAAAAAATCCTGAAGACCAAAATCAACCAAACCATGCAGGCTCTTGACCTGGATGCCATTTAATATTGCAACCAATTGAAGGTTTTTGATCAGGAAAAACTTCATTACCTTCCAAGACAGCATCTAATGCAGATCTCAAATCATTGCCATTCAAAGGGATCTTGGAGCCTGGTCGACTGGCATCTAACTGTCCTCTATATCTCAGTTTTTGATTGCCATCATCAAAGCGAGAGAAGAGGAAAAAGTCTGGAGTACAAGCTGCCTTAAGAGCCTTTGCCAAGCTCTGATCAATATCCAACAAATAAGGAAACCCCCATCCTTGTTGCTGAGCTTGAAGAGCAAGGTTCTCTACACCATCCTGAGGATGAGTAATCAAGCTATTACTGGAAATAGCGATCATTTGAACTTTATTGCAATAGTCCTGATCTAATTTCGTAAGTTCCGGCTCAACATGCTTAACAAAAGGGCAATGGGCACAAATAATCATTAACAAAATGGGCTTACCGCCAAGTACCTTGTCGCTCAATTTGTCCAAATCTCTTGCTTTATCATTTTCAAGAAAAGGGGTGCCTTTAACTACAGTCAAATCGAAATGCGGTAGTACTGTTCCAAGAGGCAACATTGTTGAAAGAGTACGAACCATCGATTTAGATAAGCAACTTTAATAATCTATTAAAAATGCATTAGTAGCGATATATGGGCATTTGCCAAGGCAGTGCCCTACATAAGAGAGAATCAAACAAATAGTCCAAATTTCCTTCAGATGCTTCTAGATCTAAGCGGCAAGAAGATTCTCGTCACAGGCATAGCTAACAATCGTTCCATAGCCTGGGGTATTGCCCAACAACTAAATGCTGCAGGGGCGGAATTGGGTATAACTTATTTACCAGATGAAAAAGGACGTTTCGAGTCAAAAGTAAGAGATTTAACTGCCCCATTAAATCCAAGTCTTTTTCTTCCACTAAATGTTCAAGACAACGACCAAATCGAAGAAGTTTTTGTTGCCATAAAAGAAAAGTGGAACCATTTAGATGGTCTCGTACATTGCCTTGCTTTCGCTGGGAAAGAAGAGCTTGTAGGTGATTACAGCGCTACTACTGCTGAGGGGTTTGCTAGAGCCTTAGAAATCAGCGCATATTCATTAGCACCACTTTGCAAGCATGCCAAACCTCTATTCACTGAAGGTGCAGGAGTAGTCACCTTGACTTATCTAGGAGCGGATAGGGCTATTCCTAACTACAACGTTATGGGAGTAGCAAAGGCTGCCTTAGAGGCATCAGTGCGATACCTATCAGCGGAGATGGGTCCCGAGAAACAAGTTCGTGTAAATGCTATAAGCGCAGGGCCAATTAGGACTTTGGCAAGCTCTGCGATAGGTGGAATCCTCGACATGATTCACAATGTCGAAGAAAAGGCACCTTTGCGTAGAACTGTTACCCAAACTGAAGTAGGGAATACTGCAGCGTTCTTGCTTAGTGAACTTGGAAGCGGTATCTCAGGTCAAACTATTTATGTTGATGCGGGTTATTGCATTAACGGAATGTGATTTAACTGGCACCATGATTTCAACTGAACTAGTGATATGACCTCTACACGCAAGGGGGAAATTCATCGCATTACTGGCGAAACAGACGTTACGGTCCTATTAGGACTCGATGGGAATGGGCACTGCAAGGTTTCGACTGGCGTAGCATTTCTCGACCACATGCTCCACCAGATTTCTAGTCATGGACTACTGGATTTAGAAATCAATGCAACCGGAGACACATATATCGATGATCATCACACAAACGAAGATGTAGGGATTGCCTTTGGTCAGGCCCTATCAAAAGCAATTGGTAACCGTTGCGGAATCAATCGTTTCGGTCACTTTGTTGCACCACTTGATGAAGCATTAGTACAAGTTGTACTTGATTGCTCTGGCCGCCCACATTTAAGTTATGAGCTACAGATACCGACTCAAAAAATTGGAACATACGACACTGAATTAGTGAAAGAATTTTTTGGTGCGATCGTAAACAACAGTGGCCTCACTTTGCACATTAGGCAATTAAGCGGATCTAATTCTCATCACATAGTCGAGGCATGTTTCAAAGCATTTGCTAGAGCTCTTAGAATGGCTACTGAATTTGATCCACGAAGATCATCAACTGTGCCAAGCAGCAAAGGCATACTTGAGCAAGCAGGTCCTAAGGAGTAAAAGTTCTGTTACCAAAGTTATTAGCCCAACGAGGGTACAGTTTACGCGAATATTAAAGAGCCTGAGACCCCACCCATCCTGTGTCCAAACCTGCCTTAAACCCTTCTTCACCAAAGGCACCCAGGCACTTTGATCGACATGACTGGGCAAGTGGATATTGCAATGTTGAAAAGGAGCTCAATAAAGCAAGCATTAAGCCTATTAAAGGGAATATTCCAAAAGAGCTTTCTGGTTGTTTTTACCGTAATGGTCCAGGACGATTAGAGCGCAATGGGAGCCGAGTTCACCATCCATTTGATGGCGATGGCATGATCACTGCAATACGTTTTCAAAATGGAGAAGCAAGTCTTAGCAATCGATTTGTAAGGACGAAAGGATGGCAAGAAGAGGAAAAAGCTGGAAAATTCATTTATCGAGGGGTCTTTGGCACTCAAAGGCCAGGGGGGGGCAATCGCAAATGCCTTTGACCTCCGTTTCAAGAATATTGCCAATACTCATGTAGTAAAGCTTGGGGACCAACTTCTCGCTCTTTGGGAAGCCGCAGGACCTCATGCACTTGATCCAATCACTCTTGAAACATACGGACTAACAAATTTGAAAGGAGTTCTTAAAGATAAAGAACCTTTTAGCGCTCATCCTCGTTTTGATCCAGGTCATCATGGAACTCGTCGAATGGTCACTTTTGGAGTAAAGGCTGGCCCCAAAAGTATTGTTCGTTTAATGGAGTTTGCTACTGAAGGGAAAGATGCTGGACAACTAATTAGCAATCGAGAAGACAGCTTCAATGGCTTTTCTTTTCTTCATGACTTTGCAATTACGCCAAACTGGGCTGTGTTTTTGCAAAATGCCATATCTTTCAACCCACTTCCATTCATTCTTGGGCAAAAAGGGGCTGCCCAATGTTTGAAATCTAAACCTAATGGAAAAGGTAAATTTTTACTTATTCCGAGAGAATCTGGCATGTTTGCAGGACAAACTCCAAGGACTTTTGATGCTCCTAATGGATTTGTTTTTCACCATCTAAATGCATGGGAAAAAGATGAGAAAGTCATTGTTGAAAGCATCCATTATCCAGATTTTCCAGAGGTAGGACCTGAAGAAGATTTTCTCCAAATGAATTTCGATCTAATACCTGCAGGAATACTTTCAAGCTGTGAGCTAAATCTATCTAATCAAAAAGTTGAGACAAAAAGATTTAGTGACCAATGTTGTGAATTTGCGACGGTCAACCCTCTGAGAGAAGGTCTCTCAGCTCGTTTTAGCTGGATGGCTATAGCTGAAAGAGCCGCAGGTTATGCACCACTTCAAGCAATTAAGAAGCTTGATTTGTTGAATCTTAATCAATGTGTGTGGAGTGCTGCACCTCGTGGATTTGTTAGTGAGCCATTGATGGTTCCCAAGGAAGGATCACAAGCCGAAGATGAAGGTTGGATTCTAGTTTTAGTTTGGAATGGTGCACGCTGTGGAACTGATCTAGTCATACTAAGAGCCAACAATCTCCATGAAGAAGCCGTAGTTGAGTTACCTATAGCGATTCCTCCTGGGTTACATGGAAGCTGGGTTTCTGACTAGTAAGTCAATTCAACGAAAAAGAATCTTAGCCAGAAAGAGAATATTGATATTCTCTTAATATAGAACCAAATAATAAACTTCCAACACCAAGAAATATCAAATTCTATTCATATAAATTACTCTCAACATTTAAAGAGTTTTTTCAACCCTGGCTTAAGCAAAGCAAATGCCTTCCCTCTATGACTAAAATCCTTTTTGTGCTCTATTTCCATTTCAGCAAAAGTTAGTCCAACATTCAAGACTTCAAAAATAGGATCATAACCAAAACCATTATTTCCCTTAGGTTTCTTAGTTATTAATCCCTCGCATTTTCCTTCAACTTCCAGCAAAATTTCATCTTGCGGAGACGCTATGCAAATAGCACAGCTGAAATGAGCCGAGCGATCATGGAAAGGCTCCATTTCTCTAAGCAATCTATTAATACGCTCTTCATCACTACTTGCATATCTTGCTGAATGAACACCAGGAGCGCCTTCAAGAATATCCACACTTAATCCTGAGTCATCAGCCATAGAGAACTCCCCAGTTGCATTAGCCACTGCAAGAGCCTTTAAACGAGCATTTTCAATAAAGGTCTTACCAGTTTCTTCAACCTGTAAATCTTTGGGCTGGCCAAGAACCGTTATTGGTAAATCAAAAAGAAGCCGATGATATTCTTTGACTTTCCCCAAATTGCTGCTCGCAATAACTAAGCAAGATTGAATTGTTTTATCTTTAATCATGCTTTTTGAGCAAGCTGCTTTGCCCAGTCAAGTGCTTGCAAAACTTTTTCTTTAGTAGGGGCCTCGCAATAAATTCTTAACAAAGGCTCTGTACCTGAGAATCGAAACATCAGCCAATGCAGATTGCCTATACGTAGCTTTACTCCATCAGTCGTGATTACTTCTGTGACTGATTCTCCTGCAACGCTTAGATGAGTAGTGGTTTTGAGAAATGATTCAAGGCGTTGCCTCGTAGCCAAATCTTTCAACCGCAAATCTATCCGTTCATAGTGAGTGGATCCAAATCTCTCTTGAAGTTCATCTAACCTTTGACCAAGAGGTTGGCCACACTCAGTCAATGCTTCTAAAAGCAGCAAACAAGCAAATAAAGCATCACGTTCTGGTAAATGTCCTCCAAAACCAATACCACCAGACTCTTCTCCTCCAACAAGAACTGTCTTAGAGAGCATTTCTGCAGCTATGTACTTAAAACCAACAGGCAGCTCAATAACTTCTCTCCCTAAGTCTTTGGCAACCAAACCCATCAAATCAGAACCACTAACCGTTTTAATAACGCATCCTGGTAATTTTTTAACTCTTGCCAGATGATCTATTAAAAGCGGCATCAACAACTGAGTACTACAAAATCTGCCCTTCTCATCGATAGCAGCTATTCGATCTCCATCACCATCAAAGACCAAGCCCAAAGCATTTTGTCCCCGCAAAGTTGTTTCCTTTACTGTCGTAATCAGATCATCTAAATATTTTTCTAGAGGCTCTGGTGGATTTCCACCAAACAAGGGATCTCGTTCGCTACGAATTTCTTGAACAAGGCCATCTTGACTATCACTAAGTAGCTCCTTAATGCAACCTGCTGCAGAACCATGCATAGGATCAACAATCACTTTTAAACCCATAGATTCCACACCCCTTACAAGGGAAGGAATGTTTATTTTCCGCCGCAATCCTTGAATGTGTTCTTTTCTCGCATCAAATCGTTCCGTCAGTCCCTCTTGAGGAACAGTTACTCCCCCTGCAGCGAGCCTTTGTTCTACAGCCTTAGTGAAGTCACCTTCAACTGAACCACCCCAAGAACCCTTAATCTTTAGCCCTAACCACTCAGGTGGATTATGACTAGCTGTTACCACTAAAGCGCCCAGCGCATGACGTTTCACTACTGCCCAACTACATGCTGGTGTAGGAACTGACGTGCTTGTTAAAAGAGGATCTAAATCACAACCCCTTACGGCAGCAGCAATTGCTTCGGCAAGTTCAGGAGCCAAAAAGCGACGGTCATAACCAATGACAACCTCACGGCTTGTAAGTTCTAAAGGTGCACGGCTAGCCAACTCTCTCGATGCTGCAGCGGCAACCATCAAGAGCCTCTCAAGGGTTATGTCAACCCCAAGGACACCGCGCCATCCATCGGTGCCAAATTTAATTGGTGTGGCATTAAGCCGCAGTGGATTTTTATCCATTACTAAGGGTTAGAGGACCTTGAACGAAAAAGCAAGAAGCTTAACGTCGAGATATGGTCAACCCTTCTCAAAACTCACACGTGATTACCGACCGGCTAATGCGAAGCTGGGTTCGTTGCAACCGAAAAGCTTGGCTTGATCGTTATGGAAATAATAAGAGTCGACTTTGGTCGGCTCATAGAAGTCTTCAATTAGATCACCAGCAAAAAAGTTTTGCTGCACTTATACCAGGTAAGCCTGGCAAGGGCATAGCGGCCTGTGAAAAAGGAATAGACGGAATAATTGGCTTACGCATAAAAGGAATAGGTCCCTCAAAAGAATTTCTAGAAGCTCATCCTCACCTTCTTCAGAGAATAGAAGGGGAAAGCCTATGGGGAGAATTTGCTTATAGGCCAGTCATTGCACGCCAAGGGAGAAAACTAACTCGTGAACACAGACTCAGCTTGAGTCTTGTAGGTTTGCTCCTAGAACAACTTCAGAAAGCGCCTGTACCTTTTGGACTAGTTGTTTCCAAAGTAGGTGCTCGTCTAGAGCACCAAACAGTTTCCCTTTACACAGAAAATCTTCAGAGCCAAATTAAAGAAACTCTTATAAAAATAACTTTAGATCTCAAGAAAAGTGAACCTCCACCACTCATATCGGATCGTCGTAAATGCTCTCTATGCTCCTGGAGAGGTGTATGCAATATGGAAGCAGCTTCAACAGGAGATCTTAGTGAAGTTAGTGGGATCGGTTCAAAGCGAAAACAAATTCTCCAAGGGCTTGGAATAGACAAACTTGAAGACTTGGCAACAGCTAATCCAATTGCACTTAGCAATAGACTTCAACATTTTGGAGAGCAACATGGACAAATTGCCCAACAACTAGTTTCACAAGCAAAAGTCCAACATAGTGGTTGCGAAGAAAGAATAAATTTGATTCCAGTGCTACCTGAACTTGCCAGTGCGCCAGGGATTTTGCTTTACGACATAGAATCTGATCCAGATGCTCGCGACGATTTCCTTCATGGGTTCATACGTCTCAATCGTATAGCCAATGGGCAATGGGATTTAAAAGGAGCAAAATACCAACCAATTTTGGCCCTGTATGAGCATGGCGAAGGTTTGTGCTGGGAAAGACTTAAAGGCAAGCTGAGCTTTTACAAAGACTGGCCCGTGATGCATTACGGAGAGACTGAAGCCATAAGTCTGCTTCGCCTAGCAAAAATGCAAGGCCTGCCAGTAAAAGAGCTAGATGTTCTTCGTAATCGCTTTATAGATATCCATGCAAGATTGCGACGCCATTGGCGATTACCAGTAAATAGCTATGGGTTGAAAAGCGTAGCCAATTGGGCAGGCTTTCAATGGCAGCAAAAAGGTGTTGATGGGGCAAGAGCTTTACTTTGGTGGAGGCAATGGAAAGGGAAAGGGAAAGATTCACGTGGCAGTACTAATGCCTTGAAAGGGCTTTTGAAATACAACCAGGATGACTGCCTCGCAACTTGGGCAGTTGCAGAATGGCTTTTAAAGCAAGATGAATTATCTATTAAACCAATCCCAGATTTGATGAAGAGGGACCAACAAAACCTATAGGCACTTTGATATGTACTCGAATTAAATCATCAGTCAGATAAAGTTCATTATCTTCAAATGCTTGACTTCTTAGAATTGCAAGGCCAAAACTAGAATCTAATTTTGTATCTTTAATTGAAGAAATAACCACACCAATATTCTTCTTTTCAATTGAATTTGGCAAAGAGTTTGTGAGAGTCTGGCCCGTAGAAAGTGTCTTATCAGACTCCCAAAACCTTAATTGTTTTTTTGCTTGGCCTGCCCTAGCCAATTTGGCTATTGTTTCTTGCCCTAAATAACAACCTTTGTTGAGATTGACCAAATTAGACAGACCTAGCTCAAAAGGATTATTTCTTGCATTTAGCTCTCCGGGCCCAATAGGAAGTCCATGCTCCATCCTCCATCTATCAAAATTTAACGGGGATAAAGACTCAGAACCTTCCAAGGCTTTCGGCAATGATTGCTCTGGCAAAAGCCATGCGACTTGATCAAATCTCTCTGGTTGTTGTTTCTCTAAATTCTGTACTCTCCGAATCTTTTGGGAAGAATCAATAAGAACATTGTCAGCAGGAAATAAAACCTGATCAAAACCTTTTTTCACTTCATCAAAATCACCTCCTAAAACCAAAAGCTCTGCACCTTCAGCTATCAAGCGAGCCTCAAAAAGAGCTCTTACCCTTCCCAAAGTATTCAACCAACATCCTCTTACAAACGAACCTTGCTTTACTTCTGAGAAATCAGCTGTTGTTTGCCCATTTAAAAAGGCTCTTGAGCCATTACCAAGCAATTTCAAAAGAGGCTTGGTCTCATCCCAAAGCAATTGTCTTTCGAAAATCATTTTAAAAATGAATTCGCCTTTGCAGCGATATCCTTCAAAAGAAAAAGACTAATCAGTTCCAAACCTGAATCCTTCATTGCAAAATCAGCACCTTCTTGTCGATCAACAATCGTGACAACTCTCTTAACCAACAAGCCTGCTTCACGTAGTTGCTTAACCGCTTTAAGTGAAGATCCTCCTGTTGTAACCACATCCTCAAGCACAGTGACCAAAGACCCTGGGGGTGGAATTGGACCTTCAAGCCATGCCGATGTTCCATGACCTTTAGCTTCCTTCCTCACTATTAGAGCATCAAGAGAACGATCCATTTGAGCTGCCTTCATAGCTACACCACTTACTAATGGATCAGCCCCGAGAGTGAGTCCTGCAACAGCCAAAGAATCTTCTTCAACGTGTTCTAAAAGCGAAATACTTAGTAATGAAAGACCAACTCCACTTAAACTTATGGGTTTGCAATTGACATAATGATTGCTCTGGCGACCAGATGCCAAGGAAAACTCTCCAAAACGGTAAGCCCCATGAGCGAGCATATTTAGAAGCTTGTCTTTACAAGCCTCCTTTGTTTTGGGCAGAGGAGTCATAGTAGCTTCTGATTTTCAAATTCATTGCCTAGTTTGGTATTAATCGGCCGCAATTGTTATTTCTGCAAAGTCTTCATTATCATCAAACAACTTTGGTAGATCCATCAGAAGGGGGTCTAGCAATCTGGTGAATGCACCGAACTCATAATTCGGCTAAGGCGAGTTCGATCCTCGCGACCCCCATCAAACCCCTTAATGCGACTGCTAATTCTCGGCATATTGCTCATTCTCCCAGCATTTTTTGCTGCTGGAGAAGTATCCCTATTACGCCTTCGTCCTAGCCGTGTTCAGCGATTAGTTGAAGAAAAGAAACCAGGGGCAACAGCTATTAACAGGCTGCAACGCCGCTTAAGAAGGGCCTTAATGGTTTCTCAGCTTGGCGGAACAATGGCCCTCGTAACCCTCGGCTGGATTGGAAGAGGCCTAGGGGACCAATGGTGGCCTGATGAAAAAGTAACAAGTCGAATTTGGGATATGGGGCTTTTTCTATTAATTGTTCTTCTGGCAACAATAATCGCTGGCCTCCTCCCAAAAGCTCTCGTACTTAATCAACCAGAGTCTGCAGCTCTTCGGCTTGCTCCTCTGCTAGAAGCAGTAATGAGAGCATTGGCACCATTACTAGCGCTTCTGGAAACATTCACATCATTACTTCTTCGCTTGGTTGGATTAAATGCCAAATGGGATTCATTAGTACCTGCCTTATCTGCACAAGAATTAGAAACCCTCATTGAAACTGGAGGAGTAACTGGCTTACGGCCAGACGAACAAAATATTTTGGAAGGTGTTTTTGCACTACATGACACCCAAGTTCGAGAAGTAATGGTACCTAGGTCGAGAATGGTCACGCTTCCAATGGATGTTCGTTTTGCAGAATTAATGAAGGAAGTACACCTCACTCGTCATGCTCGCTTCCTAGTGATTGGGAACTCATTAGATGATGTAAAAGGATTACTTGATCTAAGGCAACTCGCCGAACATATTTCAAGAGGATCACTCAAAGCAGATACTCCTTTGAAGCCTTATCTGCAGCCAGCAAAAATGGTTCTTGAGACATGCACATTAGCTGAACTCGTACCATTAATTCGAAGTGGCAATCCTCTTCTTGTAGTAGTAGACGAGCATGGAGGCACTGAGGGGCTTGTAACCGTTGCTGACCTCACAGGCGAAATAGTTGGAGACGAAATTCAAGCAGACAATGAAGAGGCCCTTCTAAAGCCTTTAGAAGGCCAACCAGGAGAATGGCTAGCAACTGGAGAGCTAGAGATTCTTGAACTCAATAGGCAACTAAATCTTGAATTACCTGAATCGGATGACCATCACACTCTTGCTGGATTTCTTCTAGAAAAACTCCAGCATGTTCCCAACTCTGGGGAAACCTTTTTTTATAAAGAAATCAAATTTGAGATCTGCTCTATGAAAGGTCCAAGAATCGATCTTGTAAAACTGATCTTGTCCATAAATACTCAAGAGGGAAATCAATAGTCGATAATCAATTCTGAAAATCAATTTCTCTCGCATGACCCCACCCATGATTCCGGTGAAGGTTGGAGTGATAGGTGTCGGCAATATGGGCTGGCATCATGCCAGAATTCTTAGCCTCTTAAAAGATGCAGAACTAATTGGTATTGCCGACCCTGATAAAGAGCGAGGGCTTCTAGCTAAGGAACAATTCGGTTGCAAGTGGTTTGAAGACTATAAGAGCCTGCTAAACGAGGTAGAAGCTGTATGTATAGCGGTACCGACTTTGCTTCATCACAAAGTGGGCCTTGATTGTCTTGAAGCCAAAAAACATGTATTAATTGAAAAGCCAATCGCTGCAAGTCAAGACGAAGCTTCAGCACTAATCAAAGCATCACATCAAGCAAATTGTCTGCTACAAGTAGGCCATATTGAAAGATTCAATCCAGCCTTTAGAGAATTAATCAAAGTAGTAGCCAATGAAGAAGTGGTGGTCCTAGAGGCTAGGCGACATAGTCCTCATGCAGACCGCGCAAATGATGTCTCAGTGGTCCTCGACCTAATGATTCATGATCTAGATCTAGTTCTAGAGCTAACACAAGCACCGGTAGTCAAATTATCTGCTGTTGGAGGACGTAGTGCCAAAGGTCCTATCGATTATGTAAATGCCACTCTTGGTTTCAAAAATGGAATTATTGCAAGTCTAAGTGCGAGCAAAATGAGTCATAGAAAAATTCGTAGCCTTAGCGCACATTGCAGAGAAAGTCTTGTTGAAACAGATTTCCTTAATCACACTCTCCATATCCACCGACGGGCACACGAATGGTATTCAGCCGATCATGGAGAGCTGTTATATCGAAATGATGGCTTTGTTGAAGAAGTAAGTACTACATCAATAGAACCACTTTATGCAGAATTAGAGCATTTTCTGCAATGCGTAAGGGGTCGGGAGAAACCTGCTGTGGACGGGCCTCAAGCTTCAAGGGCTCTCCACTTGGCTGACTTGATTGAGATTGCAGTAGAGCAGCCATCAAAAGAACTTTGCTTAGACAACCCCATTTAAGGGAATGGTAAATCAATTAGGAATATATGAATATTTTGAAAGCATTTAGGGTGGAATTACACTGAATCAAATAGAAAGAATATGTTTCAATAATAGTCTTCAAAATACAGTCAAATAGTTGAATATCGACTGAATTATTTTTGTAGATAAAAGAATTTAATGATTTAGATATAGCAGGAATTAGCATGTACAAGAGTACATGCCAAAAGCTTGGATCAATCAACTATTGAAATTGCTCCAGCCGATCAGTTAGAAGGCCAGGCAACATAGTCAAAGAAAGTGGCTTCAAATGGGTGATCAAAACTCACCCGAAATCCTTACTGAACAATCAACGGAAGCCAACCGCTGCCTGCCAAACAAAAACGAGCAGGAAGAAAAATAGAGGGATTAGTGGTAGCACATCCACAGTTGGCGCATAGGCCTGATAAGCCTCAGGCAGTTGCGCCAGCAAGTCAAAAGTAAAGGCTGCCATCCCTAAGAATTAGTGGTCGTTCGACTGACGCTACCACGTGTGATGTGCTTTCGAGTCTGATTGCCAAGGAGCGAAATCCTCTGAAAAACAACCTTCAGCAATTGCTTGCTCAATAGAGCTCGTAAATCGAATCAAATTAGTAAGGTTATGCAAACTCAGAAGTGTTAGTCCAAGAAGCTCTCCGCTGCGAATGAGATGGTGCAAATATGCCCTGCTGTGATTCCTACATGCCTCACAGCTACAGGTTTTATCTAAAGGTTGGTGATCTTCCCTAAAACAAGCATTTCGCAAATTCCAACGTTCATCCCTGACCAAAGCACTGCCGTGGCGTCCTAAGCGTGTCGGCAATACACAATCAAAAAGATCGATTCCATTTGCTACAGCAATTGTTATTTCTCGAAAGGTACCAATGCCCATTAGATACCTAGGACGCTCCACGGGGAGCAGAGGAGCCACATCACGAACAATCTTATGCATTTCATGAATTGGCTCTCCAACACTGACTCCACCAAGTGCAATCCCTGGAAGATCAAAACTTGAAACAGCTTTAACACTTTCTGCACGCAAATTAGGGAAGCATCCTCCCTGCACAATTCCAAAAAGTGCTTGATCTAACCTTTGATGCGCCAAAACTGACCTTTCTAGCCAGTTATGTGTTCTATTACAGGCTTCCTCTACATCATTTTCACTGGCTGGATAAGGAGGACACTGATCAAAAGCCATCGCTACGTCAGCACCTAGAGCCATCTGAATCTGAATAGCTTTTTCAGGTGTCAGATCAATCTTGCTGCCATCTCGCGGGTTAAAGAATGAAACACCATTGTCATCAACCTTATTTAATTGCGACAAGCTGAAA
>QCRS01000012.1 GCA_003211755.1 Prochlorococcus sp. AG-463-F15
CTCTTCTTGGGCCAAATTATAAAGTTGCTGGCCCTCATTTTGCATTTCACTTTTCTGATCGAATAGAAGTAGAAGACATCCATGTTCAGTTGAATAATCAAGGTGTGAAGGTGGGAAAATTGCATGAGCATAGAGACGGCACTGCTTCTTTTTATTTGCAAGACCCAGAAGGAAATTGGTTGGAGATGCTTTATCAGCCTCCAGAAGGAATTGCAACTAATCAGAACCCAGCAAAGAACTGTTTGGAATGAGTTCCTCAGAAACTGGTTTTGAAATGTCAGCTGCTGGTATAGCCCTACATGAGACTTTAGAGTTGTTGGAGTGGCCCAGACTTTGTGAATATCTTTCAACTTTCGCAAGTACCCCGCAAGGTTGTCTTGCATGTAAAAGCATTTTGTTGCCTCATGATTTAGTTGCTAGTCGACAGCGTTTGGCCGAAACATTGGAAATTGGTGAGTTAGATCAAATTATTGAAGGAGGTCTTAGTTTTCAGGGGGTGCATGAACTAGGCGATATCTTGATGCGTTGTAAGAAAGGTGGGGTCGCTTTTGGAGAAGAATTACTTAAAGTTGCAGATACCCTTTCAGCTGCTCGGCGCTTACGTCGTCAAATTGATGAGCCACAATCCCGACCTGTTACGTCATCTTTATTTGTTGATCTAGCTACTTTGCCAGGTTTAGAAAAATTACTCAAATTTGGACTTGAAGAAGGTGGACGTGTTGCTGATAGGGCTAGCGAGAAACTCAGAGGACTAAGAAGTAAGTGGCAAGGTATGCGCGCGGAACGTCGTGGAGTTTTGCAAGATCTTTTAAGAAGAAAAGGTTCCATTATTCAGGACACTGCAATCGCAGACCGGCATGGAAGGCCTGTGGTGGCCTTAAAAGCTGGTGCGATAGATCAGCTCCCAGGGATTGTGCATGGAAGCTCTGCTTCAGGTAATACAGTTTTTTTGGAACCTCAGATTGTTATTCCATTAGGCAATCGAATCTCTGCAATTGAATCAGAGATTTTTGATGAAGAATATCGCCTGTTGTCTGAATGGAGCGCAGCTGTTGGGGAGCATTTCGCGTCGCTTGATCATTTAGGCAAGGTTATGGTCAAAATTGACTTAGCTTTGGCTCGTTCCCGTTTTGGTCATTGGTTAGGTGGAGTGCCACCAACTCTGCATGAAGAATGGGATGCACCATTCATCTTAAAGGAACTACGCCATCCCCTACTTGTTTGCCAACAGCTTAAAAATCAAAGCAATGTTGTTGTACCTGTAAGTATTGAAGTTGCTTCCAATTTGAGAGTGGTTGCAATAACAGGTCCCAATACAGGGGGAAAGACTGTCACGCTTAAGAGTGTTGGCTTGGCAGCTTTAATGGCTCGGGCGGGATTCCTTTTGCCATGTGTGGGTACTCCTTCTTTGCCTTGGTGTAATCAAATTTTGGCTGATATAGGTGATGAACAATCATTGCAGCAGAACCTCTCAACTTTTAGTAGCCATATAACTCGCATTGGTCGTATCCTTGAGGCAATTGAACAAATACCAGGACCATCTTTGGTCCTTTTGGATGAGGTAGGAGCTGGTACAGACCCAAGCGAAGGTACTGCCTTGGCTGTTGCCTTGCTTCGTACTTTGGCTGATCGGGCAAGATTGACTATTTCAACAACACATTTAGGGGGACTTAAGTCTCTTAAATATAGTGATTCACGCTTTGAAAATGCCTCTGTTGCGTTTAATAGTGAGACTATTCAGCCCACTTATCACTTGCAGTGGGGTATCCCCGGACGTAGTAATGCTCTTGAAATTGCGAGGAGGTTAGGACTAGACTCTGTAGTTATTGATAGTGCGCAAGAATTAATTGGCCCAAAAGGCTTCGATGATGTTAATAATGTGATTAAAGGTCTGGAAGAGCAGAGGAAGCGTCAGCAAACTGCAGCAGAAGAGGCAGCAGCCCTTTTGGTTCGTACTGAACTACTTCATGAGGAATTGCTTTGCCAATGGGAGAAGCAATGTCGTCAGTCTGCAGAAGTGCAAGAGTACGGACGTAAGCAAGTTGAAAGCTCTATTCGGAATGGTCAGCAGGAGGTTCGTAGTTTGATTCGTCGTTTACGTAAGCATGGTGCTGATGGGGAAACAGCTAGACGTGTGGGTCAAAGATTGCGTCGATTGGAGATTAATTATCAGCCAGAGATTATTAGGAAAAATCATCATTCTTGGTTGCCCCAAGTTGGCGACCGTGTCAAGTTGCTTGCTCTTGGAAAAGCAGGAGAAGTATTAGCTATTTCAGAAGACGGCTTACATCTGACTATTTTGTGTGGTGTTTTTAGAAGTACGGTTGCTTTGGGTGATGTAGAAAGTCTGGATGGTCGGAAGGCTCTGGCGCGGGAAGCTGAGGTAAAGGTTCAAGCAAAAAACTTATATGGTCATAGCTCTGCTGTTCGAACGGTCCGTAATAGCTTGGATGTGCGTGGATTAAGGGTTCATGAAGCCGAAGCTATTGTTGAGGAATATCTGCGTAGAGGTGTTGAACCTTTGTGGGTAATACATGGGATAGGCACTGGAAAGTTAAAGAGAGGGTTGCGAGAGTGGCTTGAGACTCTCCCTTATGTGGACAGAGTTGTTGATGCTGAACAGAGCGATGGAGGGGCAGGTTGCAGTGTGATTTGGCTGCAGTAGACATGCTCGAAAATATTTTTTTCTTGCTTTCGTTTGTTAAATCTTTACTGGACAATGGAATTTCCTCGCGCCATGAGTCAAAGATTTTTACTCCACTTCACATTCTTGATATAGAGGATTTAATGTTGGTATTGCTAACGCCAATCGACTGTTGTGCAGTTTATAGATCAGGCAATTATAACTGTGAAAGCAGGTAGAGGTGGCGATGGGATAGTCACTTTTCGCAGAGAGAAGTATGTCCCTGCAGGTGGTCCAGCTGGCGGAGATGGCGGAAGTGGAGGACAGGTTCTTTTACAGGCAGATTCAAATCTTCAAACTCTCTTGGATTTCAAGTTCAAGAGATTGTTTCTTGCTGATGATGGACGTCGAGGAGGTCCAAATAAGTGCACGGGAGCTTCAGGCAAAGATTTGGTAATTAAGGTTCCTTGTGGAACTGAAGTGAGACATCGAAATACAGAAATTGTTTTTGGCGACCTCATAGAAGATGGGCAAAGCCTAGTTATTGCTTTTGGCGGTAGAGGTGGTCTTGGAAATGCTCATTTTTTGAGTAATCGAAATCGTGCTCCTGAACAATGCACAGAAGGAAAAGAAGGTGAAGAATGGCAATTGCAATTGGAGCTGAAGTTATTGGCAGAGGTGGGGATAATTGGTTTGCCAAATGCAGGAAAGAGCACTTTGATAGCGGTTCTTTCGTCTGCTCGTCCCAAGATTGCTGACTATCCATTTACTACATTGATTCCTAATCTTGGGGTAGTGCGCCGACCTAGTGGAGATGGAACAGTATTTGCTGATATCCCAGGATTGATTTCTGGAGCTGCGCAAGGAACAGGCTTGGGGCATGATTTCTTACGACATATTGAGCGCACAAGGCTTTTAATCCATTTGATTGATGGTGCTTCAGAAGACCCTGTTCGGGATTGGAATATTGTTGAAAAGGAGTTGGCTGCCTATGGTCATGGGCTCCTTGATCGCCCAAGACTTATGGTTCTGAATAAGAAGGAGCTGTTGAACCAGGAGCTTGAGAATGAAGTGGTTGAGTTATTACAAAAGGCAGGTGGTCGAAAGTTGATACTTATTTCGGCTGCAATGAGTCAAGGCTTGGATCTTTTATTGGAAGAAGTTTGGAAGCAGCTTGGCAAATGATATGTGTGATTTTGAACTTCTACTTGTCTAGCTAGAAATTATCAGTCATAAATAGGTTGAAGGTAATTGAGTTATGACTTTTTACAGTTGTTTTGATGTTCAAGGAAAAGTGATCGCCCGTTGTCAAACTCATCAAGACATTGAAGTCCTTAGACGAATGGGCAGACCTATTGCTGAGGTTCGTGAGATGAGGAATGAGGAAGCGGTTGTTTGTTCACTGACAAGTAGCCCTTCAGATTTCAATATGGATTATTGAAATCTAGAAAGATTTTTGTAAAAAAAACAAGAATTGATTTGATATAACCAATTCTTGTTTTTTCATGTATTAACTAATCATCGTATACAAGACACTCTGGCTCGTCAGGATTGGCCTCACAGAATAACTCCAGAGCATTTGGATCATGTTTATCATCAGGATGATGATCCTTATATTCCTGCAAGGAATTGAGTTCTTCAGTTAGATGACGCTCCTTGGCTTTGTCGCCATGGGCCTTTGCGGATTGGATCTCTGATTGATCCTTCTGAATGTGTTCGTCGATAGTGTTCATAAAGGTCTTGGCCTACACCGGCCTAGGTCGACATGCATACGATACGGCCTTCGTACAGTTATGCCACGGGTTATTTAGTTAATTGGTTTGCGTTACAACACCATTGCCAAGAATGCGTATCGGTAGCTACCAGCTAAGTAGTGAGTTTGAGGCTGACTAAATGGCGCAAATTCGAGAAAGACACGAGCGCCACTTTATTGATGATTGTGGTCAAATGTTTTGGATTAATGGCCCTGAGAACTTTTGCTATCTATCTGAGCGCGTCAATGGCGTTCTGGCCTTAGTTTTCTTCAAGTGATTCAGTGGAAGCAATGTGCTCCTACTGGAATTGTTAGTCAGCGATTTAGTTCACTAGTGGAAGCTTGTGAAGCCTTTGAACAGAATCTCGTCGTTTGCTCTCATGATCTTTATTTGCATCGCATGGGTAAGCAAATGACGAGGCATCGATCTCTCAATAATTATCGACCAACTTATATGAAACTTGCTGAAGCAAAGGGCGCTCCTGTCAGGCTGCCACCATGGATTAATTCGTCAAATTCCGCTGGTAATTCATTCCATGGCCCGAGGTGCATTTTGTCTGATCCAGGAAAAGCGGCTCGTGTAGGTTTCAAAGGAATACATCACTCTCATCATCCTCGTAGTTTTATGGCGCAAGTTCACTGAGTTCCAACCAACGGTCTTCTGCTTTTTTCAGTGTTTCGATTAAGTCAGCTAGTTCTTGACTGAGGCTGGTTAAGTCTCCTTTACCTTGTGATAGTGATTGCTCTAGACAGAGTTTCTTTGTTTCTAATAAAGGTATCTCTTTATCAAGTTTTTTAAGCTCTCTTGACTCTTTAAAGCTACGACGAAACTTCTCTTTTTGTATGCCTTTAGTACTTGTTGAGACTCTGAGATTGCATGAATTTAAATTTGTACGTTGTTTATCTTCTGCTAGTTCAGACTTTCTAATATTTTTATAGGATTGAGAGCTTTGTTTTGGTTGTGTCTCTAGGAGTTGTTTTTTCTCTAGAAAGGCACTGTAATTTCCTTCATATCTCTTTATCTCTCCTTCCTCAAAGCTAAAGATTCTATCGATTGTGCGATCCAGAAAATAACGATCATGGGATACAACTACAACGCAGCCTTTGAAATCTTCTAAGAACTCTTCAAGCACACTTAAGGTCTGAATATCTAAATCGTTTGTAGGCTCATCTAATAAGAGAACGTTTGGAGCCTGAATTAGTATTCGGCAAAGAGTTAGCCTGCGTTTCTCTCCACCAGATAGCCGTTTTAGAGGACTATGTTGTTGAGCAGGAGGGAAAAGGAATCTCTCTAGTAATTGAGAGGCAGTTAATTGTTCTTTCCCTAAATCGATCCAAGATGCAGCTTCTTCTACAAAATCTATGACCTTCCGCTCTAAGCCGTCGCCACTTATTAAGTCATTGGTTTGTTGATCGAGGTATCCGAGACTAACTGTTTCTCCAAGTTGTAGCTTTCCAGCTGTAGGAAGCTTCCGAAGGGCAATAAGATCAAGCAGTGTTGATTTTCCTACTCCATTAGGACCGATAATTCCTACGCGGTCTTCTGGACTGAAGCTATAGGTGAAATTATTAAAAAGTACGCACCCATTTCCCTTCCCATTGCTAGTAGCTTCTAGATCTTTTGCTTCAATAACTAGTTTCCCGATTCGTTTATTTAAGGTCGATAGTTTTAAGGACTTAGTAATATGCTTCCTTGGCTCAGCCTGCATTTGTTCAATTCTTTGTAAGCGAGCTTTCTGCTTGGTGCTTCTTGCCTTAGGACCTTGCTTTAACCAAGCCAGTTCTCTTCTTAAAACTCCTTTGAATTTTGCTTCTGTTGATGCTTCAGATTTTTCTTGTTGGATCTTTTGGTTAAGAAAGGCACTGTAATTCCCTTCGTAATTACGAACTTCGCCATTGTTAACTTCGACCATATGATGGGTTATTTGATCAAGTACATATCGGTCATGGGTTACAAGAACTAGAGCTCCATGAAATTGGTCGAGCCAGTTTTGTAACCATTGCACCGCAGTTGCGTCGAGATGATTGGTAGGTTCGTCGAGTAGAAGTAAGTCAGGCTTTGATACTAAAGCTGATGCGAGCCGCACTCTTTTTTGATACCCGCCTGAAAGTTCTTGTACTGACCGATATAGATCAGTAATACCAAGACGTTGAAGTACTTCTTGGCATTGTTGTTCGAGTCTCCAAGCTTGAGCGGTATCCATTCTTTGACTTATTTGGCCAAGATCTTCTAGAAGTCTTCGATCGTTAGGTTTTTTGGCTACGTCATTACTCAATTGATTAAAACGAAGGATTAGCTCTCTTTTCTCTCCACAATTGGCAAGAACTTCTTCAATAACTGTTCGACTACTTTTTAACGAACTTTCTTGACCTACAAGTTCAATTTTAAGTTTTGGGGAGCATCTGCGCTCTCCTTCTCCAAGTGGTTCTAGGCCAGCAAGAATTTTTAAAAGTGTTGATTTTCCAGCTCCATTTGGTCCAATCAACCCCAGTCTTTCTCCTTCATTTATATGAATGGTTATGCCTTTAAAGAGACTGCGAACCCCGAAATCTTTGGATGCTTTGACTAGACTTACTAGACTCACAAACTTTCAGCAATTTGTTGGCGATTTAGATATTCAAAGACGCTTTTATCTCCTATATCAGCCGCTGGATCCATTCCAAATTTTCTAATAGCAAGTACTAATAATAAAAGTGCAGAACTACTAAGTAATACCATTACGATTGTTCCATTCAGAAGTCCTGCGATATGGCCTAGCAGGGCTAACGGAACTAGAAGTGTGAGACCTATTGCTTCTGGTCTATGAAAGCAAAAGAATTCTTTGAAACCTAATCCTGTTAGAGCTGCGAACAAAGGGCCAATAGCTATTGTCCAGACTGGATCTGAAGCGAGACTAGTAAGTAACTTCTCACTGCCTAAACTTAGAAGAAGCATGCCAATGCCTATGCATCCTATGGCCCAAAGGATCTGAAGAGCTTTGTGCAAAGGGCGAAGGTATATATGTATCCATTTCAGAGCTAGGCCAAGACTAATTGCTATAGGTATTAGCCAGAACCAGGCCAAAGTTGGTCCAATTACAAGCCAATGAGCTATGCCTGCACAAAAAGCGATGCCACAAATAAGAACAGAAGTTCGATAACGTTGTACCTCAATTTGATCAGCGAAGGTAATTCTGTAATTGCCATAAATACCCTGAAGTTCAACTTCTTCAAAACCGGATTTTGGCTTATTGGAAATTTCTGTGTGTTCGAGGGTCACTGCTTCGGAGCTATTGCATTAACCATTTTGACCAAGTTTGGCCCTGCTGGGATAATTCCGCTAGGTCTTAACGGGAATAGAGCTCCGAAATAGTCATTCCGCCAGGCTGCAGAATCGCAAGTTTCTAGCACTTTGGGTAGTGATAGAAACCTTTGCCTCCATTTCCAAAGATTTGAGAAGGACCAAAGTGGCTCTTGACTGCATCCGAAGAAGGGTTCATAGACCATCTCCCAGCGGATGAGTGTCGGAAATAGTCTTACATCAGCAAGAGTGAGTTGATCGCCACAAAGCCATGGGCCAGTTTTTGAGAGGCTCAGCTCTACTGTTTCTAGTGCCTTGAAGAGTTCATTGCTCGCCTTGTTATAAGCCGATTGAGTACGTGCAAAACCACATCTATAAACTCCATCATTTACTGAGGTTTGAAGGATATTTTGCCAGGTGTCGATTTCTTTTTGCAGATGTTTTGGTGCTAGATCAAGAGCGTTAGATTTTGCTGGCCATTTATTGAGTACTTCAATTAATTGGGCACTTTCGTTCCCTAGTAATTGAGGCTTTGTATTCGAGGCTGGACTTGGATCCAGAAGGGTAGGCACTGTAGCTCTATGACTGGGAGGTTCCCCACATTTTTGGTATAGGCCTAGAAGGGAGTCGCACCCAAGAAAAGCAGGATCGATTTTCCATCGACCGGCTTTTTTGTCGACTTTGGCAATAATTAAATTCAGATTGTTGTGCAAGCATCGCAATTGATATACCAACCAGGTCCGATGTGCCCAAGGGCAGCTTCGTCCGATGATTAGATATGGCCGATTTTCTTTAGATCGATTAGCAACTTCATGTGCTTTTGGGACTTGTGCTTTTTGATGCTGGCTTGATGGACGTTGATAGTTTCCATTTTGATCAGCAGGAGCCAGCCCACTCATTAATTGACGCCATTGCCAATTCCAGCCTTTTTGGGCTGCTGCAACAGCAATAGGGGGAATTGGCATTGAGGAGCTTCCTTTCTCTCTATTTTCAGTCAGGCTGCAAGTAACTGTTGAATTTTGATGTCAGAATTTCATGTGCTTTTAATAGCAGGTACTCATGGGAATGAAATAAATGCCCCTTGGCTTTTTGAGCAGTGGAGTAAATACCCTGGAATAATTAACAGTCATGGCTTAAATATTTCTAAAGTTATAGGTAATCCAAAAGCTCTTAAGTGTTGTAAACGGTATATAAGTTCTGACCTTAACCGTAGCTTTCAAAATGAATTAATTAGCAACAATTCTATAGATGAATATGAGATTTTACGTGCAAAAGAGCTTGTCTCAACTTATGGATTATATGGCATAAGTCCATGCCATATTGCTATTGATTGTCATAGCACCACTTCGGCAATGGGTAACAGTATTGTTGTTTATGGCAGAAGAAATGCAGACTTGGCAATTGCTTCTTTATTGCAATTAAGGTTAGGTTTGCCTATTTACTTGCATGAAGGCGATAAAACTCAAAAAGGCTTTCTAGTAGAATCATGGCCTTGTGGACTTGTGGTTGAAATTGGTCCTGTTCCTCAAGGCTTACTTGACATAAGTATTATTCAGAAGACTATGTTGACTCTAGAATGTTTTATCGAAGAGATTTATAAGATAAAACTAGGAAAAGTTCATTTTCCTAAAAAGCTTATTATTCATCGCCACTTAAGAAGTATTGACTTCCCTCGTACAGAAGACGGTCAGATTACAGCTTTAGTACATCCTTCCTTACAAGGTTCTGATTGGCTTCCGATGAGTAATGGTACTCCATTGTTCAAGAAGTTAGATGGAAGTATTTTGCGATATGAAGGCAATGATCTTCCAATACCTGTATTTATAAATGAGGCTGCTTATGTTGAGAAAAATATTGCAATGAGTCTTACTAAAAGAGAAATATGGGACTTTTCTAATGATTGGAAGGATGCCATAATTGATTTAGTCTTTAATCAAAGTTTTCCATAGAGGTTATTTACTTAGAAACAGGGCCAGATGGATACTCTTTATTAAGGAAAGATTACTGTTAGTACCTCCGTTTCAGATTTTCTTGCTAGTCATCTCTATATAATGAGAAAAGTTATAACCCAATCACTAAAGAAATGCTTTTAATGACTTATAGCTAAATCAGTAGATCCATCTGATTCTGAATTTACGCCATAAGATGTTGCCAAGCCAGTCGTTTTCAATTTATCATGATTGATTATTTATTGGAAAGTTTTGTTTACTTTGATAGCTATTAAATGACAGCAGACTAATAACAAACTAATGCCATTTAGTGTTTTATTGAAAGATTGATTTAGAGAATAGATTCTCAATAGACATTTTCATCTCAGCATAAAGGCATTAGTCTTTCATTCCAATAGATGATTGCGCCTTGCCCCTCAAGTGCATTTCGCCTGTTCCTAGCCATTCGCTAAGGGACTGTCTCCTCGAGATGCCATCCTGCAAGTAACCATTTAACCAGTACCAAGTGCGCCCACTGACAGCGAACTCTTTAAATCTTAAATCTTTCTGCTTATTTGAGACTTCCTTCCCGGATTGTTCGTTTTGATTTTTTAACAGATGGGCGATCTTCTTTTAAAATTCATATGAAAGGAAATGGCCTCTCCTTGCTAATTGTTCGTCAGGGCTTTTTTAATCTGACTCCTTACCCTCTGATTTAGTGAGAATGAGTTTTTAATGGGTAGTACTTTTGGCCATTTATTTCGTGTAACTACCTTTGGTGAGTCTCACGGAGGGGGAGTAGGAGTTGTTTTGGATGGATGTCCTCCAAGGTTGGAGTTGGATATTGAAAAGATCCAGGCGGAGTTGGATAGACGCAAGCCTGGGCAAAGCAAGATTACTACTCCTCGTAAGGAAGCTGATCAAGTGGAGGTTCTTAGTGGTCTCGTAGGTAACAAGACGCTTGGAACACCTATTTCGTTAGTTGTGCGAAATAAGGATCAGCGTCCAGATGACTACAAAGATATGCAGTTGGTTTTTAGACCTTCTCATGCAGATGCTACTTATGAGGCTAAATACGGTATTCAAGCTTTAAGCGGCGGAGGTAGAGCCTCCGCTCGGGAGACGATTGGACGTGTTGCGGCAGGTGCTATTGCAAAACAGCTTTTACTGAAAACTAATGGTACGGAAATTTTGGCGTGGGTTAAGCGTATTCACAATATCGAGGCCGATATTAATCTCAATACTGTCAGTTTGAATGAAGTTGAATCCAATATTGTGCGCTGTCCTGATGATGCAATAGCTAAGTTGATGGTTAAACGCATCGAGGAAATAAGTCGCGATGGTGATTCTTGTGGTGGTGTGATTGAGTGCATTGTGCGCAATGCACCCGCTGGTCTTGGAATGCCTGTTTTTGACAAGTTGGAGGCTGATCTAGCAAAAGCTTTGATGTCATTGCCAGCCACTAAAGGTTTTGAGGTTGGATCAGGTTTCGATGGAACTCTTTTGAAAGGTAGTGAACACAATGATTCTTTTCTCCCCACGGTAGATGGTCGCATTAAAACATTGACTAACAATTCTGGAGGTATACAGGGTGGTATCAGTAATGGCGAATTGATTGTGCTTAGGATTGGGTTTAAGCCCACAGCGACTATTCGCAAAGAACAGCAAACGATTGATTCAAGTGGAAAATCAACGATTCTTGCTGCTAAAGGTAGGCATGATCCATGTGTTCTACCAAGGGCGGTACCGATGGTTGAAGCAATGGTTGCACTTGTATTAGCTGATCACTTGTTGAGACAACAGGGACAATGCAATGCTTGGTAAAGACTGAGCACTGCTTTTGGCTAATTTTTCTAATGCACCACTAGGAGTTGTTTTTTCGCGATGAGGGCTAAAGACTTTTGAAGCTGAGTAAGAAGTGAGTAGCTATAGCACTTAGACTGATTGCAAATGAGATATTGAGAATAAATTGTCTAGCTTAAATGTAAGAAGCTAATAATATGTCAACTAAATATAGAGGTTAAATGGTTCTTGTTTGGATTTTACCCATCTCTGTAATTTTGGATCGATTTGATGGTTTTGGATTAACTCTCTGCCTAGAGCTATTGCCCCGTAGCCTTCTTTGAGCCAGGGGTTGAGGTCCTCAACAGTTAAGCCGCCAGCAGCGATAACGAATGGTAGTGAGCCAATAGCTTCTTTTAGAGTGTGTAAGTATTTAATCCCCAGAGTAGATGCTGGAAATAGTTTGATTAGTTTATAGCCAAAAGATATCGACTGTTGAGCTTCTTTTGGCGAGCACACCCCCGGAACCAATAGTTGTTTTAAGGCTCTCGCTTGCTTTTGAAGAGTAGGGTTCCACGTTGGTGTCATTGCATAATCCAGATCTAGTGTTGTTAGCGATTCCAAAGCAAAAGTATTTGTTATAGAAGCTGCCCCTAAAGAGATTCCATTAAAGCTTCCCTTCAACTCTTTCATGATTTCTATCCAATTAGGATGAGGTGACCAGGCAACTTCAATATGCCTTACACCTTCAAACTGTAGTTCCTCTATTAATTCGAATAGAAGGTTAATGGAAATAGTTGCTTCAAACTCTCTGAGATCTGGACGTAGAACTACTACAAGAGGTTGGAGTCGTAAGGAAGCAATCAATGCCTCTTGCTTATTCCTCCAAGCCGAATAGTTATATGCTTTAGACGTAATCGGCAACCTTTACATCACGAAGAATTAATAGATCTTGCAATTGTTCTGAATCAACTGTCTCTTGCTCAACAAGCATCTCTGCTAATTCATCAAGAACTGAACGATTGTCTATTAAAACTTTCGTGGCTCTTTTATAAGCAACATCAACTAACTCTGAGACTTCTGAATCTATTGTCGCAGCAGTATCTTCTGAAAAATCCCGTTCAGCTGCAATATCTCTACCAAGGAACATGCCCCCTTGGGATCGTCCTAAGGCAACAGGGCCCAATTTATCACTCATCCCAAATCTGGTAACCATCTGCCGAGCCACCTGTGCAACTTGCTTTAGGTCATTTGATGCTCCAGTTGTAACTTCATCTTCACCGTAGACTATTTCTTCGGCTACACGTCCTCCAAGTGCTACTGACATTTGGTTTTGTAAGTAGGACCTGGAATAGAGCCCTGATTCCATTCTCTCTTCACTTGGAGTAAAGAAAGTTAGTCCACCTGCTTGACCTCTAGGAATAATGGAAATCTTTTGAACAGGGTCATAGTCGGGCATAAGTGCTCCAACGAGAGCATGACCTGCTTCGTGATAAGCGACAAGTCTTTTACGTCTTTCGCTCATTACACGATCTTTCTTCTCTGGGCCGGCCATGACTCGTTCAATGGCATCACTAACTTCGTCATTGCTAACTTCAGTTAAGCTTCGCCGGGCTGCCAAAATAGCGGCTTCATTGAGCAAGTTGGCTAGATCTGCGCCTGTGAAACCAGGTGTTCTACGGGCAACTTTATCGAGGTCTACATCTTTTGAAAGAGTTTTATCTCTGGCATGGACTTTCAGTATTTGGAATCGACCAGAATAGTCAGGTCTATCTACAACGACTTGACGATCAAACCGTCCAGGACGCATAAGTGCTGCATCAAGTACATCTGGTCTATTGGTTGCTGCAACGATAATTATTCCTGAATTCCCCTCAAACCCATCCATTTCAGTTAGTAGTTGGTTCAAAGTTTGTTCTCTTTCGTCGTTACCGCCGCCTAGACCAGCGCCTCGCTGACGACCAACTGCATCAATTTCATCAATAAAAACAATACATGGCGCATTCTTTTTGGCTTGTTCAAAAAGGTCCCGAACTCTGCTGGCTCCAACTCCAACAAACATTTCTACAAATTCTGAACCAGAGATTGAAAAGAAGGGTACTGCTGCTTCACCCGCAACCGCTTTTGCAAGGAGAGTTTTACCTGTTCCTGGAGGACCAACCAGAAGGACTCCTTTAGGGATTTTTGCGCCTACAGCTGTAAAACGATCTGGGCTTTTTAGAAAATCGACTACTTCTGTAAGTTCAAGTTTTGCTCCTTCTATTCCGGCTACATCACCAAATGTCACTTGTGTAGATGGTTCCATTTGTAAACGCGCTTTACTTTTGCCGAAATTCATTGCAGGGTTGCCACCACCACCACTTCCTTGTGCTCGTCGGAAGAGAAAAAATAGACCTCCAAGTAACAAGATTGGAAATAACAGACTGCTGGCTGCTTGTTGCCATGGACTTGGTTGTCGAGTCGGTTGAACAGCTATATCTACATTGTTGTTTGTAAGTAGCGTTAAAAGATCATTGTCAGGGGCAAGGTTTACCAATGCACGACCACCGTCAGCCTCAACTACTTGAGCTGTTCCTTTATCTGGTGATAGCAATACACGACTTATTTGATTATCTTGAACTGCTTCCACAAAATCGCTATAGCGAAGGGTTCTTGTGGACTTGGCAGGGTCAGGTTGATCGAAAACTGCCGTGCCAAGAATGATCACAAGTATCACTATCAGTACGTAGAGCCCAACGTTGCGCAATCGTTTGTTCAATGTTCTTTTGCCTGTAATGAACGAATGTTAATAGGATTCAAGTCTCTTAGGCGGCTCGAAGTACTTCGACCACGCTGCTAAATGCAAACCATTCTGGAATTTCTTCGCCACTGCGTAGCATTTTGCGGAATTGTGTTCCGCTGAGCTTCTTGACATGAAGGCCACGTGCTTCTGCATGTTCTGCAGTTACATAGCCTTCTTCTTCTGTATAAACCAGATTTAAAGAAGGGACTGTTTCCATTGAAAGTTCTGGAGCACATTCTCTGGCGAAGTTCTGTGCCTCATAGGAACCGTAGAAGTCTTCACCATTCAAGCTGGACTTGCAACCAGCCATATCACGACCAATTATGAAATGAGTGCATCCGTAGTTTCTCCTAATAATCATGTGTTGTAGTGCTTCCCTAGGACCTGCCATATGCATTGCATATGGCAGGTAAGCCCATTGAATTCGTGGGTTTTTTACTTCCTCAGCTAGTCGCTCGTATGTTTGAAAGCGAATAGCTCCAGGAATGTCATCTTGTTGAGTTGGTCCGCAGGTGGGGTGGACTAGAACCACGCCGTTTTTGCTCACATTGCTTGCTTCTAAAGCTTTAGTAAAAAGTTCATAGTGAGCGCGGTGAATAGGGTTGCGACACTGAAAAGCAACTACATCTTCCCCAGAAGGAAGCTCTGATCTCACTTGAGATGGAGTTTTGCAAGGGAAGATTCGATTTGGTAACTCGAGGCCTAGTAATTTCCCACCGAGATAGAAGCGCTTGCGTTCAGTCGCAATCATGCGAACAGCTGGATGTTCTATTGAGGTTGTTCCATAACAGCCTTGTGCTTCAACAACTTTGTCTGGCTCCCATTTGTCTTCGACTTCCATGATTGCTAGGTCTTGACCCTTGTAGGTAAGAATTACCTGATCACCTAATTCCAAATCATTGCGGTCAGTATCCATGACTATCGGAAGCCCAAATAAATATCCTGATGTTGTGCGATTTTTTTTGACGACTTCTTCATAATCAGCTTGATGCATGAAGCCTCTCTCAGGAGAGAATCCTCCCACTACAAGTAGTTCCACATCACAAGCATTTCGATCAGAGCATTCCAATGTTTTTGTAATGCTTTGTTTTAGGGCTTCTTGTTGTTCTATAGGCACCATGAGATCTACCAAAGTTCCTCCATATGGAGCAATGACTCCTGAGTTTTTGGAAGAGGGTGATTGGCTGGCGATCATTACGAGCCGAAGAGTGCGGGGAGATTCTCCCAGATCGGTGGTCCTAAAAAGTTGAAAAATCAGCTCAAACAACTTTTTCAATAAAAAAAAGAGGGCATTTGTAGCCCCCTTGATTTATTGAATCCGTTCGATTTAGGTTTCGAACAGAGAAGCTAGAGACTTGCTAATTAGGCTTTGCGGCCATAAAGATTGCCAGTGAGTTTGACGTCTACTGGATCTTTGGACCCTAGGTCATTATCCGAAGGTTGGACAGCGACGAAGGTACCAGCAAATTCATTTCCTGCAACACGGTCAATTGAAAGGGTTATTTGGCCGTCGCCTCCTAGATCTTGTTTGATGTTCTCTTTCGCTAGTTCTTCATCGTCACCACCTAAGGCAACGAGGCCCTGTGCGTAATCAACACCAGTGTCCTTAGCACGACTCTTGGGATCAAGGAAGTCTCCAGTTCGATAACTGGGGATAGCAGTTGTTCCTGTGAAATCTTCTCCAGGAGCTATTGATTTGCCTCCACCTGCGACCATATCTTTAACAGAGAAGGCCAAGGGGAATTCTTCTCCATTAGGAGCAAGAACGGTGATTAGCGAGAAGTCAATGCCACCCTTTGCAGTGAATTTTCCACCAGATAGATCACCGTAAACCTGATCAACACTGCTGTTAAAGCGAGGGCTGATGATTTTTGCAGGGACGAAATCAGCTGATTGACGAGCATTTCCTTCAAGCTTCACAAAGATCTGCGTTGGTTGTAAGCAGAGCTCTTTGAAACTTCCATCAGCACTGATGGAACCTGAAGACCCTGAAGGAAGGGTTCGGCAAACTCCGTTTTGGCCTGAGTTAACGGACTTGCCAAAATCGGAATTACCCCGTTCGCGACCTTGTACGAACGCGGCAGAAACACTGTTTGGGGCAGCTGCAAAGGTAAGACAGAAAGCCAGCACCAAGGCCAGCAAAGGACGAAATCGCATGAGAAGAAGCCTAAAGGCCAGATGACTGCGGTATAAACCGCCCAATGAATCAGTTGGGATACTACAGGGGGCAAATGCTCCTAAAGGGCAGCCTTTTGCAGCTCTCAACAACCTGTCGCTTCTTTAAATATGAAGAAAGTGAGCTTTGGCTCCCAAAAGCCTTTGATAGCAAGGGTTTTGAAGTTCAGGCTTAAAGGTACGCGTTTATACAACTTTATTAAATTTTTTGAGAAATATTTGGTTTTAGGGCGATTAAAGCATTTAGCAATTGATGAGCTAAGGCCAACTTAGACATTACGGGCATGGTTTTAACCATGTCTTCAGGACCTATCAGAAACCCACCATTGGTATTTACCTCAAAGCCTTGACCCTCCCTATCAATTGGATTGGCCATTAGCAGATCACAACCTTTGCGAATTCTTTTGGCTTTTCCATGTTCTTCGATTTGTCTGTCATCTCCTGTCATGGCTGCAAAACCAAGAAGAACTTGACCTATTGGTCGTTTCTGATCCATCTCCACAAGTAAATCAGGCACAGTTTCAAATCCATTTTCTATAGAAGCAAGCAAACCTTCTTTGGAGCCCTTTTGTGATGATGCCCCTCCTTGTTTCCTCAGGTCTGCCACTGCTGCTGCCATAGCAACTGCATCTGCAGAGGATTGCAGGCTTGCGATACTTTGCTGCATTCCAATGGAATCTTGGACAGGATGAGTGATTAAACCTTCCAACCAGGAATTAGGAAGTTGCAGAGGTCCATGAACTAAATCTACTTGCGCTCCTCTGAATCTTGCCGCTTGAGCAATAAGCACTCCCATTCGCCCGCTACTGCGATTTGTAATGAATCGAGCAGGATCTAATGCTTCGATAGTTGGGCCTGAGGTCACAAGAAGTCTTTTCCCTTCCCAATCTCGTTGAAGAATTCCATGATTGTTTTTTTGAAGTAAGCCACTTTCTATTGCTAATTGAATTAACTCTGGATCAACCATTCGCCCATCTCCTAATCGATCACAGGCCAGTAGACCTTGAGAAGTAGGCAGGGAAAGTACTTTCAAATTACTTTTGAGTTGTCTCCAATTGCTTTGGATAGAGAGGTTTTCCCACATGCTTGTATTCATTGCAGGAGCTGCAATGATTGGGCACTCAGATGCGAGCAAAAGACTTGCTAAGAGTCCATCTGCCAGCCCATTAGTCCACCGTGAGAGAGACGAGGCACTGAGCGGTGCTATTACAATGATTTCTGCCCATTCCGCTAGGGCTATATGTAGAGGTCTTCCTTGCTTAGGACTCCATTGATCCTCATCTTGGTAACAACGATGCCTGCTTAAAGTCGCAAGTGCGAGAGGGCTTACTAGCTTTGCAGCGCTTGGAGTAATAACGCATTTCACATCAGCTCCTGCTTTGATTAAGGCACTTACAAGTATTGGAGTTTTTACTGCAGCGATACTTCCACTTGCGGCTATTAGTACACGACGACCCTCTAAAGGAAGTGTTAGATCAATATTCATTGAAGCTCCTCTGATCTATTAACTCCAAGCCTTTAATTTTTAATTGAAGATGTGATAGGACTAAATAGACCAATTGATGCAAGTTACTTTCTAGAAGACAGAGGAATTTTGTTGTTTTCAAGGCCTTGGCTATGGATATTGGTCTCTGTAACATTAAATATATATAGAAGCTCTTCCGTTTTTGGACTTTCAAGTTATAGAACCTGAGATTTATTCATCTAATTGATGAATTCACCGAATAATCCTTTTTTGAATAGACGCTATTTTGCTGAAGTTGGGGAATTAGCTCAGTTGGTAGAGCGCTGTGATCGCACCGCAGAGGCCAGGGGTTCGAATCCCCTATTCTCCATTTATATATTGTGAGACTTTTCACTTGTCTTTATTTAAGGGAATGCTCTTGATTATTGGTAATTAAAGATTTTGACGCATTATTTCGAGAAGTCACACTACTTTTAGTTGCTGAATAATCTTTGATTTGAATTTTTCGACTTATTGGGAATTATGCTTTCATGCTCCACTTCTCTCGTTGAAATCAATTTTTAATTAGAGCAAACTGCTTATAAGGAGCTTTGTAATTCCAGGTAATTGCTTTTTGTTTAAATGATACTTGTTTAAGCTTTTTACTCCTTGGTGAACAGGATGGCTTTAAGCGGTTCGCTAGCTCATGAGATAAATAGAGTTACTAGTAAGTAGAAATTTTCTATTTCGCAATCGAAACGTGAACAAGTGGTGAGTCATCTTCGCTACATTCGCAAAGATCTCACGCAATTGCAGCATGCCTTGACAGAGGATGGCTTATTACTGGAAGCCACTAAAATACGAGGAGTTCTGGCACAAATGGAGGTACTTCTGGAAGTATTAGAAGGTCAACCAAAAGTCAAGCAAAACACTGAACTAATTTAATTAATCCTTATCCTATGTAAAACAGGAACTCCTTGAGTTAGGACAATTATGCTCTTTTTGTCAACAACTTATCTTCAGGCTTGATTTATTACTGTGCTTAAAGCTTTAAATATGGATGGAATTGAAAATATGCGCATAATGAGAAAGTTCAAACCCTTTAGAGATCATTCCTGACTGTTTGAAAATCCTGTTCTTTGATTTTTCTTTATGTCTCAAAAACTTCAATCAACAAGTCTTAACAGGAGTTTTGGAAGGGCATTTGATCGTTTGGAATTTTGGGCTATTAATCCATGGCGAAGATATTCATTGCTTTTAATTGTTCTTCTTGTTGGATTTTTCTTGGGAACTTCGATTGGAACTATTAATGGTGTTTTGGCATTAATGGATCCAATAGGAGCTTTGATTACAGTTTTGATTTTGGAGGTTTTGGTTCGAGCTCGTAGGAATGGAACGATTAAAAATAGAGATTCACTTCTGGTAAAGATTATTGATTCAGCTCGAATAGGTCTGCTATATGGACTTTTACTGGAAGGCTTTAAGTTGTTATAAAGACTTAATGCTCATAATTCTCTGCTAAAATTAATATTTTAGGAAGTAAATATTAATTATATTTTCAATTATTGATTGATCGATTTCTTAAACTCTTGTTGCTAACAGGTAAAGGAGTGCCATTCGAATTGGTATTCCATTCTGCACTTGTTCCTTTACAAGGCAAATAGAGGTATCTTCTAGTAATGCACTACTCATTTCTACACCTCTATTAACAGGACCTGGATGAAGCACCGGAACTTTCTGCTTGCACCATTTCAGGCTTTCATGAGTGATTCCATATTCATAATGATATTGATATAAATCAGTAATTAAATTTTGACGCATTCTTTCTTTTTGTAGTCGTAATGTCATTACTGCATCCGCTCCTTTGAAAGCCTCTTTTAGTGATCTAAATATTGTGATTTGACCTCTCTTTGCCACTGGGTCATGGCTTTGGCCAGGAGGAGGAGCATTTACAAAATCTGCAAATTCGTAGGGCAAGAGAGTTGGTGGCCCACATAGAACAACATTCGCACCACAGGCCGTAAGTGCCCATAGGTTTGAGCGAGCGACTCTTGAGTGCAAGATATCTCCAACGATTACTATTCTTTTTCCTTTTATGGCTTCTGGCTTGGGATTATTTGGGTTGAAAAATTTAGCAAGAGTATAAAGATCAAGTAAGCCCTGACTGGGATGACTATGAAGACCATCCCCACCATTTAGTACAGCAGTTTTGGAGCCAGTTGCATCTAAATAACTTGCTAACTGGTCAGGTACATTTGTTGAACTATGGCGAACTATTAAGACATCAGCGCCCATAGCTACGTAAGTAAGTGCTGTATCAATTGGTGTTTCGCCTTTACTTAAAGAGCTACTAGTAGGGGTGAAGCTTTGAACATCTGCTGAAAGTCTTTTGGCTGCAAGTTCAAAACTACTTCGTGTCCTAGTACTAGGTTCGAAAAATAATGTCGTAATCAAGCGGCCTTGCAAAGCAGGTAATTTGCGTGTTCCTTTCGTGGGAACATCTTTGAATCGATTAGCTAGCTCCAGAACAGAGTTGAAATCCTCTAAGGAGAAAGTTGCCAGATCAAGAATATGACGATGGGACCAATCACTCATGAATTAAAGCCATTGCAGGGATTCCAAGCCTTCATTTGTGAAGGGCAAGGATCTCCTTTTGCTCGCTTGCTCACACTTCTGCTGTCCTGGAGATACCAGCGCCAAGGTAAATCTTGTGCCTTGGAAATGCCAATCCTTGTGGTTTGAATAATTCTCTGCATACTTTCTTTTGTTGGACTTTCAGCTAGCCATAGTCCATTTTCCGGTGAGTTTGGCGAACTGTCATGGGATCGGTCTAATCCAAATCTTCTAGCTAATAATCCTGGGCCTGAGGCGACTCTTTCATCTTCGCCTGGTAGAGCGATGGCTCGCAAAAGAACTCCACTTGCCCAATTTGCCTTGTCAGTAACTACGTTTACACAGTAGTAGATACCATACGTCAGATAAATGTAAAACTTTCCTGGCTCGCCAAAAAGCGTTTCGTTGCTTTTGGAACGTTTTTTGTATCCATGACAAGCAGGCTCTGATTGAGAATATGCCTCAGTTTCTACAATCACTCCATATAAGTATTTCCTATCTGGTTCTCGTTTAACGAGAATACATCCAATTAAGTCAGGTGCCACAAGTTCGGCTGGGCGTGAAAAGAAGAACTTTGTTAAAGACTTTTGAATAAGCTTATTGACATTACTTTTTTGATCCATTGGCCAATCAATTTTTAGGTTGGAGGAGTTTTTATTTGAATCGCTGAGTTCTTTATTGGAACTCTTTTTCAATATCTCAATCCATCGACCACATTATAAATATACAATTTTATATTGAGAACTGCTGCCTCTTTTATTGACTTTCCTGGCAAGTTGATTCTTTCTCTAACTTCTTTCTTGCAATACTTTTCGACCTTTTCTTTAAGGTAGTTTCAACAAAGCTTAAAACTACCTTTGAAAGTTGACTCTTTCAGGTTTTGTATCCCATCCGCTTGTCTTTAGAAATCTCACAAAACTTGTCTATGACTTTCCACAAATCCAAGGCTATTCGTTTGGACCTTCAGACTTGGACAGAAGTAGAAGACTATTTGAAACATTCCAAGGGAATTATCTTGCCCCTTGGTTCGACTGAGCAACATGGTCCAACAGGGGCTATAGGTACTGATGCTTTAACTGCAGAAGCTGTAGCAATTGAAGTGGGATGCCGAACTGGAGTGCTTGTTGCGCCTACTCAAGCTTTTGGAATGGCAGAACACCACCTTGGATTCCCAGGCACGATGAGCCTTAAACCATCAACTTTGCTTGCATTGCTCCATGATCTTGTTTTGTCTTTAGCTGTTCATGGTTTTGAGAAAATCTTTGTAGTTAATGGACATGGTGGAAATGTTGCGACTGCAAAGGCTGCGTTTATGCAGGCTTACAGCACTGCAGAAAGTCGAAGACTTCCTATAGCTTCTAGATTTCAATGCAAGATTGCCAATTGGTTTATGGCTTCTCCAGTTTTCTCTGCTGCAAGGGAACTTTATGGAGATAGAGAAGGACAGCATGCAACTCCAAGTGAAATTGCCTTAACATTGCATTTAGAGCCAAGCCTGCAAATTAAGCAGCGGCCGCTTCCTGAGGCTTCTCCTGTGGGGCCAATTAATGGATCGGAGGATTTCCGTAAGAGATATCCGGATGGCAGAATGGGATCAGACCCTTTCTTGGCAAAGTCGGAACATGGAAAGGTTCTTCTTGAAAAAGCTGCTACAGCTTTGAGCAAGGATTTACTTGATTTTCTGCAGTAATTATGACCAAGATAACTTCTGAAGATGTTCTTAAGGTTGCCAAATTAGCTCGTTTGGAATTGCCTGAAGAAGAAGTTGAACTTTATACAAGTCAATTAGAAAAAATACTTGGATATTTTGAGCAGCTTGAGCAGATAGAAACCACTGACATTGAACCAACTACAAGAGCTGTCGAAGTTGTAAATGTAGTTAGGGAAGATTCAGTTATCGAAGCAAATATTAGAGAAGACTTGCTTAACGAGGCCCCTCAACGTGAAGGGGACTTTTATAGAGTTCCAAAGATTCTTGCTGATTAATTGCTTCTACGTTTGGAATTTGGAGTCACTGCTGTTCTATGTAATAAGCCTATCCATCTTCGTCTCCATTTAGTGTTAGGCAGAATTCTTGCTAGTGGTCTCATTTTACTCCTGCGTTTTTTGTGACTTCTTATTCCAAGTAAAACATCATATAGGAAATTAAATCCATCTTCCCGTGTCTCAAATATTCCTATTCTTTGTGGGGATCCTTTTGCATCTAGTAGAGGTTTAGTCGCTTCATAGGCAGGTTTATATTCAAACCAAGGAATAGAGGGCCACAAATGATGCACGAGGTGATAATTTTGTCCCATTATTATCCAGTTCATAAGTCGGCTTGGATAAACTCTTGCGTTCTTCCACTTGCTGCGTGAGAGGAAAGGTCTATGTGGTAAATAATCAAAGAAAATGCCCAAGGTTACACCAACCATTAATGCTGGACCAAACCAAAGGTTGTAAATGACATTCATAAAGCCAAACTGGATACCAGCAAGAACAATTGATATAAATAGACCCCTTTCAAGACCCCATTGCAGAAGCTCATAACGACGCCATAATTTGCGCTCAAAGAAAAAATATTCGTGATAAAAAAATCTTGGAGCAATTAACCAGACTGGTCCAAAAGTACTCACAATGTGATCTGGATCATTATTGGGATCATTTACATGTGAGTGATGTTGAAGATGGACTCTTTTGAATACTGGGAAGCTGAAACCAAGCAAAATTGCTGAACCATGCCCCATGGCTTGGTTGATCCAACGATTTGGATGTGCTGCATTATGAGTCGCATCATGAATAACAGTGCCTTCCATGTGAAGAGCCAAGAATGCTAAGCCAATCAAGACAGGCAATGGCCAAGTGCCTTGGTACCACTGCCAAATACTTAGCGCCGCTAGGACATACCCACCAAGAAATAATCCCACCGTGAGATTCCATCCATTTGGTGGGTCCAAATACTGCTGAATGACTTTTTGCCAATGAGCAGTAGAAAGCAATTTTTTGGACACCTCGTTTTGTTTAGATGTCTGGATTGCCTGGGTCATTGCTCAGGAATTATCGCAAAGAGCAAACTTCTCCTCAAGTTGCAAAAGAGATGCCCATCTGGGGACTTGAACCCCCACGACCTAAGTCAACGGTACCTATAACTTGTCCCCCCCCAGTGACAGCAGTCATTCTTGAGGAAATCCAAGTGCGAATCCTGTTAAAAAGGGTTGATCTTGGTGCGAATTTAGAGCAATGGTCGCACGTGGTTTATCAAATGCGATTGATTGCATCGCTCCCGCTCGTTATAAGTAACTTTGCAATGCGGATGAAAGGACTTGAACCTTCACGTCATAAAGACACTTGATCCTAAATCAAGCGCGTCTACCAATTC
Organism: Prochlorococcus sp. AG-463-F15; assembly: GCA_003211755.1. Taxonomy (GTDB): domain Bacteria; phylum Cyanobacteriota; class Cyanobacteriia; order PCC-6307; family Cyanobiaceae; genus AG-363-K07. The sequence continues at coordinate 23,739 of QCRS01000012.1, forward strand.
CGCCACATCCGCAGAGTCTCAAGCATACATACAGGGCAACAATTGGTAGCACTGATAGCGGTTTTTATGTACACAGGTGGATAAGTCTCTAGAAATAGAGAAAGGATCAGGAGAAACTCCTAATCCTTTTCTCTTGTGTGTCTAAGTCTCTCCAGTAACTGAAACCAGCGTGTCTACCAATTCCGCAAGATGGGCTTAAGTATCAACTCTAATCTCACCTGCAAAATGGGTGTGGGTTATTCGTAAATCATGTTGGCCATATTTATTGGAGATGTATCGCTTTTACTGGGTTTTGCAGTATTCCTATTGCCTCTTCTTGTAACAGAATTGAGCAGGCCTAGAGACGCCCTTTGGGGCACAGTAGCTCTTCTATTGGGTTTAGGACTTATCACAAGCAATGATCTTTTGAGCGGCTCCTCAATGCTTGTAGTTGTTTCTGGAAGCCTTTTAATTGGCAGACTTGGATTTGAGGTGGCAAACAGTCGATGGGAACAACTTAGTAAAGCCGAAAAGCTTCGTTTGGGCTCTATGGAACGTTGGAGCACTGGTATGAAACAGTTTGTGGCAACATTGGCTCAATTAGCAAATATGTTTAGTTGGGCAAAAAAAATTGATAGCTCTCAGCCAACTTCTAAAAATAAAAAAAAGAAGTGGATCCGCTCAGATAAACAGCAACAATCCATGTCCTCTGAGCAAGCTGGAACTGTCTCTGAAGAGAAACCACAAAAGTCAAAAGTCGATTGACGGCAACAGGCTCAAAGACATTTGAGAGACATCTTTCCCCTCAAGGATTCATAATCGCTTTACTAGAGCGTAATCGTGACTCAGGAGAATCCCACAAAGGGTGAAGAACGCCCTACTTATAAAGGCACACTCAACCTTTTGAAGACAAGCTTTGGAATGCGTGCGAATGCCACGAATAGAGAGCCTGAGATACAAAGATTTTGGAAGGAGAATGGTATTGATTTAAAACTTGGCTTGATTAATAAAGGTGAACCTTTCACCTTGCATGATGGTCCCCCATATGCAAATGGAGCGTTGCATATGGGGCATGCATTGAACAAAGTCCTTAAAGATATAGTTAACAAGTACAAGATATTGCGTGGCAGAAAAGTACGATTTATTCCGGGATGGGATTGTCATGGACTCCCAATTGAATTAAAGGTTTTACAGGGCCTTAAGAAGCAAGAGCGTGAGCAGTTAACTCCACTGAAATTACGTAAGAAAGCAGCGGCTTATGCCCTGAAACAAGTTGCGAGTCAAATGGATGGTTTTCGTCGATGGGGCATTTGGGCCGATTGGGACAACCCGTATTTAACACTTCAGAAAGATTATGAAGCTGCACAAATAAATGTATTTGGTCAGATGGCTTTGAAGGGATATATCTATAGAGGTCTTAAACCAGTTCATTGGAGCCCTAGTTCAAGAACAGCTTTAGCAGAAGCTGAGTTGGAATACCCTGAAGGGCATTCAAGCCAGAGTATTTACGTTGCTTTTTCAGCTATTTCTTTGCCAGATATTTTACGAGAAGCTCTTTCTAAGCAAGGTCTAAATCTCCCTCAAAGTAAATCTGAGCTTAAAAAGATTTTAAAAATTGCAATATGGACAACTACTCCATGGACACTTCCTGCAAACTTGGCGATCGCGGTAAATGATCGCCTTGATTATGTCTTTGCGTCTGATAATAATGATGGAGTAATGATCCTCGCTGCGGCACTTTTGCCTACTTTAAGTTCAACTCTTGGCTTGTCATTTAATGTCCTAGCAACTGTGAAAGGATGTTTGCTTGATGGGGTCTTATATGACCACCCTGTACTTGATAGAACTAGTCCAATTGTGATAGGAGGTGAATATATCAATACTGAATCGGGTACAGGATTAGTGCATACAGCTCCAGGACATGGTGTCGATGATTTTAATACAGGATCTAAGTACGGCTTGCCAATTTTATGCCCTGTAGATGAAAGGGGATTTTTGACAGCTGAAGCAGGAAGATTTCAGGGATTAAATGTTTTAAAAGAAGCAAACTCTGTCATTATTGATGCACTTAAGGGTTCTAATAGCTTGTTAAAGGAAGAGACTTATCCTCACCGTTATCCATACGATTGGAGAACTAAGAAGCCAACTATTTTTAGGGCTACGGAACAATGGTTTGCATCCTTAGAAGGCTTTCGCGAGAAGGCTTTATCTGCAATTGATGCGATTCAATGGCTGCCAAGTTCTGGGCGCAACAGAATAGAGGGAATGGTAAAAGATCGTAGCGATTGGTGTATTTCAAGGCAGCGGACTTGGGGGGTTCCCATCCCTGTGTTTTACGAAAAGGATGGAGATGAAGTGCTGTTAAATGCCGAGACTCTTGACCATATCCAGACTTTGATCGCGAAGCATGGATCAGATATTTGGTGGGAAAAAGATGAGTCAGAACTTTTACCACCTTCTTATGCCAAGCAATCAAAACGATGGCGTAAAGGCATGGATACCATGGATGTTTGGTTTGACTCTGGATCAAGTTGGTCAGCTGTCCCCTGTAAAAGAAATGATCTTAACTATCCTGCTGATCTTTATTTAGAAGGCTCTGATCAACATCGTGGTTGGTTTCAGTCTTCGTTACTTACTTCTATTGCAGTTAACGGAGAGCCTCCTTTTCAATCTGTACTTACACATGGCTTTGCCTTAGATGAAAATGGACGAAAAATGAGTAAATCTCTCGGAAATATTGTCGACCCTGAAGTGATTATTAATGGTGGGCCTAATAAGAAAATGGAGCCTGCTTTTGGTGCTGATGTTTTGCGGCTATGGGTTAGCTCAGTGGACTATTCAGTAGATGTTCCCATTGGGTCAAATATTTTACGTCAACTCTCAGATGTGTATAGAAAGGTAAGGAATACGGCAAGATATCTTTTAGGAAATCTCCATGATTTTGACCCTACTATCGATGCTATAAAGATTGATGAGTTACCACTACTAGATCGTTGGATGCTACAGCGAACAGCTGAGTTTATTGATGAAATTACATTGGCATTCGAGAATTATGAATTCTCTAAATTCTTTCAATTGATTCAGAGTTATTGTGTTGTTGACCTGTCAAATTTTTACTTG
>QCRS01000013.1 GCA_003211755.1 Prochlorococcus sp. AG-463-F15
AAATTGCATCAGGGAGTAGCGGATTGACTGCTTTATAAGTCAAATATGCCGCGAAGAACCCAGCAAAGGTCATGCCATCTGCTACAAGGAAAGTTGCAAGCCCAAACATGCGGTGATCAGAATGTTCTTCTTCTAGATTTGGTTCTGTTGCTGTATTTTTCTCGTCTTGTAGAAGAGTTGTCATTGCTCGATCCTCTCTATTTCAATGTCGCTGATTGATTGTTCATTTGTACCTGTAACTTCGACTCCATATCCGTAGGGCTTTGTTACTAGTGGTGCTGGCCCCTTCCAGTTTTCTACGGGTGGTGGAGAACTGGTTAGCCATTCAGGTGTTAATGCGTGCCAGGGATTGTCTCCTGCGATAGTTCCTTTGAAAGCACTATGAATCACATTCCAAAGGAATGGCAATGTGCTTAAAGCCATGACTAATGCTCCAATACTGCTGAGTTGATTGATAAATGTGAATTGAGGATCGTATTCAGCAACTCGTCGAGGCATGCCATTAAGCCCTAGCCAATGTTGGGGAGCAAAACAAAGATTGAAACCAATAAAAGTAAGAACAAAGTGGAAAATGCCAAGTTTGTCATTAAGCATTCTTCCCGTAAATTTTGGATACCAATGATATATGGAAGAAAAAATAACAAAAACGGAACCTCCATAGACGATGTAATGGAAATGAGCAACTACAAAGTAGGTGTCATGTACATGGATATCGAAAGGAACTTGAGCTAAAGCAACTCCGGTTATGCCGCCAAAAACAAAGTTAATAATGAAGCCGCAAGAGAAAAGGACTGCAGTATTAAGAGATATTCGCCCTCCCCATAGGGTGGCCACCCAATTGAAGAATTTGATGCCAGTGGGTACAGCAATAAACGAAGTTGCAATTGTGAAAAAGAGGCGCATCCAGGGGGGGGTCCCACTTGTGAACATATGGTGAGCCCAAACCACAAAACCAAGAATGACAATTGCCATGATTGAGTACACCATTGTTGTGTAGCCAAAGAGTGGTTTTCGACTATGTACTGGAAGGATTTCACTTACCAGTCCAAATGCTGGTAAAACCATGATGTATACCGCTGGGTGTGAATAGAACCAAAACAAGTGCTGGTAAACAACTGCATTTCCACCTAGCGCTGGATTAAAGAATCCAGTATGGGCAACAATATCGAAGCTCAAAAGTACAAGAGTTCCTGCTAAAACGGGAGTTGAGAGAACTACCAGGATGCTGGTGCCAAGCATTGCCCAGCAGTACATAGGTAGTTGCATCAGCTTTAATCCAGGCCTACGTAGCTTCAGAATGGTTGCGATGAAATTGATGCCCCCAAAAATGGAGCTTCCCCCCAAGAGAAGAACACTGAGTATCCAAATAAGTTGACCAGCGGCAGGTGTTGTGATGCTTAGTGGTGGGTATGCAGTCCAGCCTGATTGAGCAGCACCATTGATGAAGTAACTACTTATCAAAAGAAGTCCAGCTGGAGGTATTAACCAAAAGGCAACGGCATTTAGTCGTGGAAATGCCATATCTCTAGCCCCAACATAAAAAGGTATTAAGTAATTACCAAAAGCACCATTTACGACAGGAACGATCCATAGGAATATCATTATTGTTCCATGAAGCGTTAAGACTTGGTTGTAAACATCTCTTGCCATGAAATCTGACATTGGACTAGTAAGCTCAATTCGAATTGCGCTAGCTAGTGCACCACCTATTAGGTAAAAAATAAAGCCACAAATTAAATATTGAAGTCCAATAACCTTGTGATCAAGACTAAAACTAAAATAGCGGAACCACCCCTTTGGCTGGAGACTTTCTATAGGCTTTTCAGTTGCAGGTGGTATAGAAATAGTCATGTTGTTATTTCAGGAGTTTTTTTATTATTATCAAACCATTCTTGATAACTATCGGTCTCTTCAACTACTACTGTAGAACGCATCCCACCATGGTAAGGACCACATAGCTCAGCACAAATAATAGGATAACGACCAGGCTTTGTAGGCGTGAAGTTCAAGATAGTTGGTTGGCCTGGAATTATATCTTGCTTGATACGAAACTCAGGCACCCAGAAAGCATGAATAACATCTTTTGACTCCAATCTCATGCTTATTGGTTGATCAACAGGAACGTGAAGCTCCCCAGAGATTATGTCTCCTTTGGGATAGTGAAAGAGAAATGCAAATTGTAAGGCAGTTACTTCAACTGGTAATGCAGATATTGTGCTTTCAGTTGAAGATTCAATTGATCCTGATCCAATGCCTCCCCAAATCTTTTGTTCATTAACCATTGCTTGATGATCATGACCAGCTTGAGGTAATGCTTGCATTCCTCCCATGCGGTCGTAGATGTCATAGCTGTATAAACCCACAAACAAGATCACAATGGTGGGTATAGCGGTCCAGAAAATTTCAAGAGGTAAATTATCTTCTATTGCAATACCATCACCTATTTGGCCAGGTTTTCGTCGGAAACGGATCAGGCTATATACAACTAGCCCAACCATACCTACAAAAAGTATTGTTCCAATACTAAATAGAACTTTGAAAAGCTCGTCATAGACACTTGCATTTGTACTTGCATCTACTGGTAGAAGATTCACATTTTGGCCAACCCAGGTGCCTCCAATTAACAGGGCAATGACCAATAGAATTGTAAAAATGGCCGAGGATTTCGGCACAATAAGTCTCCATTTGTATTTTTAGGTTATTAAGAACAGCCTTTTTCTGCCGCTTGAGATTGTTAAGCAGACATGAAATTAAAAAGGGCTCTATTAATTGCAAGGCTTTTGAAAGGTTTTAAGTGTGGCTATTCGACCTTTTGTCAGGAATGAGAGATTTAGAAGCCTCTTTTTGTTGTTGTAGTCGTCCATACATCATGAAGTGGTTATTTTGATAGCTACCTTGCATTAATAGCAAATTAATTTCGGGGGCTTGGCCGAATTTTTTGAACTCTTCGTCCCGATCACAGATTCAGTGGCATTTAGCTCAACTAGCTGCTCATCTTGTTGTGGCTCTTGTTGCTTTGGTTGTAGTTGGAGGTGCTACTCGAGTTATGGAGGCTGGATTGGCTTGTCCTGATTGGCCACTTTGCTTTGGGTCTTTGCTACCTGGTAACCACATGAATATTCAGGTTTTCCTAGAGTGGTTTCACCGTTTAGATGCTTTTTTGGTCGGCACAGTTTTATTTCTTCAGCTTTTGATTTCCTTGATTTGGCGAGCTCAGCTACCTCGATGGTTGCCATGGTTATATTCACTTTTACTGCTTTTAGTTGTTTTTCAAGGTGCTCTTGGTGCTTTAACAGTTCTGCACCTCTTGCCCTCTGGTGTTGTTACCACTCATTTGGCAGTGGCTTTAATACTGGTGGCTTTGATGAGTGGGTTGACTCAAAGGTTGCTTTCCCAAAATAGTTTGCCTTCCCCGTTGTGGTGGCGCCTTATTAGTGGCGGTTCTCTGCTTGCAGTTTTTGCACAGTGCCTTCTTGGAGCTCGAATGGCTACGACTTGGTCTGCTCAGAGGTGTTTGGCTCAAGGGCAGGGTTGTCAGTTGTTGGCTTCGCACCGCAGCTCCGCATTACTTGTCACTGCGTGCTTGCTCTTTTTCGTGATTACATCTCTTCTTATGAGTGAGTGGTCTCGTAGTCAGTGGCGATTTCTATTGGCAGTTTCTTTATTGGCTGCCACGCAGATCACTCTTGGAGTCTTTAGTGTACGTCTTGGGCTTGCTCAACCTTTGTTAACGATCTCTCATCAACTTGTTGCCGCTTTGTTGGTCGCCTTTCTGGCAGCACTAAGTTGTCGTAGGCCACAAGAAATAGAAGTCCCTATGTCTGCAATTACTGACGAATCTATTCTTGAGCCCTGCCATGGTTAGTTCAACTCCTGAGACTATTGCGAATGCATTAAGTAGAGAGCATGTGGTTCCTTCGCGCAAGCGTGTGAAGCTACCTGCTTGGTTAGAGGTCGCAAAACCACGTTTGATCCCATTACTTTTAGCCACAACAATTGGAGGTATGGCTTTAAGTGAAGGATGGCCTTTGTCCTCTCCAAAACTGGTATGCACCCTTGGTGGTGGCGCTCTTGCTGCAGCCGCAGCTGGTGCCCTCAATTGTCTTTGGGAGCAGGATCTAGACGGCAGGATGAAACGTACCAGTGGAAGAGCCTTGCCTTCCGGTCGTTTGTCTCCAGTTGTTGTTTTTGCTGGTGCGATTTCATGCACATTGGCAGCTGCAGCTCTTTTAGTTGGCGGAGTTAATTGCCTTGCGGCTGGGCTTGCTTTGCTTGGTTTATGCAGTTATGTCCTTCTTTATACTGCTTTCCTAAAACCTCGGACGCCACAAAATATCGTGTTTGGTGGAGTAGCAGGAGCTATCCCTCCATTAGTTGGTGCAGCAGCTGCAACAGGGCATGTTGGTCTTAGTGGTTGGTGGTTATTTGCTCTTGTTATGGTATGGACCCCAGCCCATTTCTGGGCGCTGGCACTCATGTTGAAGGATGACTACAAGTCTGTAGGTATCCCTATGCTCCCAGTTGTAAAAGGACCTGCTTTTACCGTTAAAGCAATATCAAAATATGGGTGGGCGACTATTTTCCTTAGTGGACTTGGCTTCTGGGCCTTGCCCGAGGGGGGATTGCTCTATGGAATTTTACTAATTCCATTTAATGCTCGACTCCTTCAAATGATTAATAGATTGCTTGCGGCACCAGAAGATTTAAATATCGCTAAAGGCCTTTTTAGGTGGTCGATTTTATATATGTTTGGGGTATGTCTTTTGCTTGTGATGAGCCGCCAACCCTTGGCAGTTGAGTTTGATCTTCAGGGTATGACTTTGCTTAGTCAAATGCTTAGTAATTCAACTATCTTATGAAAAAAAACTTAAGCGAATTAACTTGTTCCCGCAAGACAGTGTTTTGTCTAGATTTCAAATCATTCACTGAGAAATCCCTTTCTTTTTGATGTATTTGATTGAACTTCAAGAGTTGGTTAAGTCTTATGGGACGGTTAAGGCCCTGAATGGATTAAGCCTCAAGGTTCCTAATGGTTGCCTTTATGGGCTTCTTGGCCCTAATGGCTCTGGTAAAACCACCACACTTAGAATTCTTTGTACGCTTTTAGCTCCTGATGCAGGCCAGGTGAAAGTGGCTGGTTTAGATGTTGTGAAGGATCCTCGTTCAGTAAGGCGTCAACTTGGATATGTTGCTCAAGAGGTGGCAATTGACAAAATCCTTACTGGTCTTGAGTTGCTCCAGTTGCAAGGTGATTTATATCATCTGCCTTCCAATGAAAGGGATATTCGAATTGCAGAGTTAATTGAAAGGCTTGATATGAAGGCCTGGATTACCCGCCGTTGTGGCAGTTATTCGGGAGGAATGAGGAGAAGGCTTGATCTTGCTTCAGGCTTGTTGCATCAACCTAAGTTGTTGGTATTAGATGAGCCCACAGTTGGCTTGGATATTGAAAGTCGCTCAGCAATTTGGCAGTTGTTATTTGAGCTGAAATCACAAGGGACCACAATCCTCCTTAGTAGCCATTACTTAGAAGAAGTTGAGGCTCTTGCAGATCAAATGGCAATTATTGACGAGGGACGAGTCATTGCTCAAGGGGCACCTGACGATTTAAAGAAGCAACTTGGCGGAGATCGAGTAACACTAAGAGTTCGTGAATTCAGTGATGAGAATGAGTCAGAGCAAGTCAGGAAGCTGTTGGCCAATGTTGATGGAGTTCGTCAAGTAGTTGTTAATCGTGCCCAAGGGTTTTCTTTGAATCTTGTTGTGGATGATGAAAACGTCTTGCCTCGTTTGCGTGAGGAGCTAGACAGATCAAAGTTGCAGGTATTTGCTCTGTCCCATAGTCGACCAAGCTTGGACGATGTTTATTTGCAGGCTACTGGTAGAACTCTTATGGATGCTGAGCTTTCTGCTTCTGGTAATAGAGATGTGAAACTTGAAAGTAAGCAAGCTATGAGGTAATTAAATAAGCTTGCTTAGCCCAAGTCCTGCTTCTCTTCTGTTTGTTTTTCGTTCTAAGGAAATCGATGACTAGTTCTGATTACGTCGCCTTTGATTACTCTGACAAGAAAAAGGGTGGAGCTGATTTAAGGCAGGAAACATTTGCTTTAACAAGGCGACTTTTTATCCAATTGGTGAGGAGGCCTTCAACCTTGGTCGCTGGGGTGCTGCAACCATTGATATGGCTGGTTTTGTTTGGAGCCTTGTTCTCAAAAGCACCTGATAGCCTTTTACCTGGAGGAATTAGCTATGGACGTTTCCTTGGAGCGGGGGTAATCGTTTTTACAGCTTTCAGTGGTGCTCTTAATGCAGGCTTGCCTGTGATGTTTGACCGTGAATTTGGTTTTCTCAATCGGCTTCTAGTTGCACCTTTAAGTAGCCGAAGTTCAATTATCTTTGCATCGGTTATCTATATAACTTCCATAAGCCTTTTGCAGAGTATTGCAATTATGGGGACGGCTTTTTTCCTTGGCTATGGCTGGCCTGGCTTTGCTGGACTTTTGCTTGTTTTACTCACTTTGTTGCTGTTAGTTTTTGCTGTGACGGCATTAAGTCTGGGATTAGCCTTTGCCCTTCCTGGTCACATTGAATTGATTGCAGTCATATTTGTAGTCAACCTCCCACTTCTATTCGCAAGTACAGCTTTGGCTCCTATTTCTTACATGCCTGCTTGGTTGGGCTGGCTTGCAGCCGTTAATCCTCTTACCTTTGCAATAGAACCTATCCGTGCTGCTTATGGCGGAACACTTGATCTCGGTCTAGTAATCCTGCATGCCCCTTATGGGGACGTGACTGGGTATGGATGCCTGAGCATTCTGATAGCGCTCTCTTTAGGACTGTTCCTTTTGATCAGCCCACTTTTAAACCGCAAACTTGCTTGATCTCGTGAAAGAAGTTCCTTTTTCCTCATCGCTTTCTAGCCGAAAGAATGAGCTTCACCGACAAATAGTTGAAGCCGTTGAGCTAAATGATAAAAAACAATTTTCTCTTTTGGAGTTCAAGTGGGCTCATCGGTATGGACTGCAAACCATGCCAAAGATTTTGAATAGTCAAAGCTTCTTTGAATCTGCGAAGGACTCAAACCATGTTCCTCAAGATTTTCGGAGGGATTCCATAGATCTTGCTTATCATCAAGAAGCCCTTTCGCCTTTGTTATGCAGTGTTGACTCTGAAAGAAACTCTATAGGGACAGTTGAAAGTATTTCTCCTAAGGGATCAAGAGGTTTAAGTTGTGATTATTCAGAAGATATAAATAACGATAAAGATTCTCAATCAATTCAAGTTAGGGATAATGAAATGAATAATAAAAATAATTCTCAAATTAATTTTCCTCCTCCACCTAGACCAGCATTAAATCATTTCAGAAGTTGGTTACCAGTTTCTGAAGAGGATATTCCCAAGGCTTCTTAATATTTAGGTTGCTCAAAATCTAAAGCTTCAAATTAATTCTAAATATATAAGTGCTTGAATAATTATTTATTTAGTCTTTAAACGACTAATATTATTGATAAGTGAAATTTTTGAAAAATATTCTTTACTTCTTTCATATGGATTAATGATTGAAGTTGATTCAATTTACATCATTCCAGGCATTCCCATACCACCCATGCCACCCATACCACCCATGCCACCCATGCCACCCATACCACCCATTGGATCTCCTCCCTCTGCTCCTGGGCTGGAAGGTGGCTCAGGTTTATCCGCTATAACTACCTCTGTTGTGATCAGTAGTGATGCAATGGAAACTGCATCTTGTAGTGCTAATCGGACTACTTTAGAAGCATCAATGATGCCAGCTGAAAGCATATCTTCATATTTACCTGAAAGGGCATTGAAGCCTTTCCCAATGCGATTCATTTCGGAGATAACAACGTCTCCATTCTCTCCAGCATTTATTGCAATCTGCTTTGCGGGTGCAGAGAGAGATCTTTGGACAATCTCCACACCTGTTTTTTGGTCGCCAACTTGCTCATTGGCCAGTTGAGTTAGATCTTTGCTTAGTTCTAATAGTGTTGTTCCACCACCAGCAACAATACCTTCTTCCACTGCAGCACGAGTTGCATTTAGGGCATCCTCTATCCGCAGTTTACGATTTTTGAGTTCCGTTTCAGTTGGCGCTCCAACCTTGATAACTGCTACTCCACCTGCAAGCTTTGCAATTCGCTCATTTAGCTTTTCACGGTCATATTCAGATTCAGTTTCTTCAAGTTCACGTTTTATTGAAGCGACTCTTGCATTGACAGCCTCTTTGGTGTCTTCATTCGCAACGATGGTGGTACTTTCTTTGCTGATAGTTATCTTTCGGACTTTACCTAGATCTGATTGCTCTACCTTGTCGAGAGTCATGGCCTTGTCTTCACTAATCAAAGTTCCACCTGTAAGTACAGCAATGTCTGCGAGTGCAGCTTTGCGCCTTTCGCCAAAAGAAGGTGCCCTAACAGCTGCCGCTTGAAGAACTCCACGGTTTTTATTGACTACCAGAGTTGCAAGTGCTTCGCCTTCTACTTCCTCTGCTAGAACGACAAGTGGTGAGCCGCTTTTTTGGACGCTTTCTAAAACAGGAACAAGATCAGATATAGCACTTATTTTTCTATCAGTGATTAAAAGGAGTGCATTCTCAAATTCACAAATTTGGCGGTCTCCGTCAGTCACAAAATATGGTGAGCTATATCCACGATCGAATGCCATCCCTTCTGTTACTTCTAATTCCGTCGCTAGTGATTTTGACTCTTCAACAGTGATAACTCCATCAACGCTTACTTTCTCCATTGCTTCAGCCACCATGTGACCTATTTCTTCATCTCCTCCTGCACTGACTGTCGCGACTTGAAGAATTGCTTGCCCACTAACAACTTGACTGCGTTTTTCTAGCCCCTCCACGATTTGAGCGACCGCTTTTTCCATCCCCCTGCGAAGTTCTATTGGACTAGCCCCTGCTGCTGCATTTTTTAGTCCTTCATGGACCATTACCTGGGCTAAGACTGTTGCGGTAGTTGTCCCATCACCAGCTTTATCCTTTGTTTTTGATGCAACTTGCTCAATAAGCTTCGCCCCAAGATTTTCAAAGGGGTCTTCAAGTTCGATTTCTCTGGCAATTGTTACCCCATCATTGACTATGTCTGGAGCTCCAAATTTCTTTTCAAGAACAACGTTACGTCCTTTAGGACCAATTGTGACTTTTACAGCATCAGCTAGGGCGTTGACACCATTTTCAAGGGCGCTACGCGAGTCATCTGAAAAGCTAAGAAGTTTGGCCATGTTTTCTAATACCTACTATTAATTTCCCATAGCACGTTCACTCAATGGGAGGGGGCAGGAGTGGGGAAAGCCGAATGCTTTATGTATTTGTTCCCTCCCCGTTGAAGCAAAGTTAGTTTATGGTCCAAATATGAATGATTCAGCGACATTATTTTTTGTTTTAATGGCTGGTCTGGCCGGGACAATGACCTTGGTATATTTCCCACTCCGTTTGTTCCTTACTGTTACTGCTAGGAGCAGGCGCTTGAAGCTGCTGCAACGTATTCGAAGGTTACGTGATGAGTTAGGGCAGCCTCTTGATTCTTGAAAAATAATCATAAGAAGACTTTTATCCCATTACCATTCCACCATCTACTTGAAGAACTTGCCCTGTTATGTAAGCCGCTGCAGGATCCCCAGCTAAAAAGCTAACAGCACCTGCTACTTGATCAGGAGTTCCAAAAACCCCCAAAGGAATAGCTGAACGAATACCTTCCGCATCTAGTCCCTTTGTCATATCAGTAGAGATGAATCCAGGAGCTACTGCATTAACTGTGATACCTCTGCTGGCAAATTCCTTGGCGGCACTTTTTGTTAAGCCAATAACTCCGGCTTTGGCTGCGGCGTAATTTGCTTGACCAGCATTACCCATAAGGCCGACAACAGATGTGACATTAATAATTCTGCCTTTTTTTTGCCTGAGCATTGGCCTTGACACTGCTCTTGTACAGAGGAAAACACCATTTAAATTGAGATTCATAACTGCTTGCCAATCCTCTGTTTTCATTCTCATTAAGAGCCCATCACGAGTTATTCCTGCATTGTTTATTAGAACGTCAATGTGACCACTTCTTTCCATTACAGCTTTAACCAGCTTTTCCACTTCTGATTCTTCTGCAATATTGGCTTGCATTGCATAAGCTTTACCACCAGCTGAATTGATAGTTGCGACTACCTCTTCTGCTTTTTGAGGTGAATTGGAGTAGTTCACAACAACTTCTGCCCCTGATTCTCCAAGTTTCAAGGCTATTGCCCTTCCGATGCCTCGACTTGCACCTGTAATTAATGCCGTTTGGCCCTTAAGGAACTCAGGAGAGATCATTTTCTGAAGTTGTTTAGTTGAATCGTAAGGACTTGAGGCCTTTGAACTCAACATTTTATTCATTACTTTTGACAAGATACTTATGAAAATGCTTAGGCACTTGTTCAACATTTGTTGAATCTTGCGTGATTTTTACTTCTTACTATGATATTAGGCTTAATGAATCTAGTATTTTTTGCTGCTTCATTTCTGTTATCCCTACACCACTATCTTCAATTATAGAAACACCCTCTCTTTTTGGTAGTAATTTATTTGTTGCATCTAGTGCAATTAATTTAATGCCGCAATAAATAGCTAAGATTTGAGTTACTGGACAATTGCTAATGATAATATCTGAAGAGGCAACTACTATTGCTAAATCTGAAAAATTTCTTGGTTTAGTTATTAATTTATGTCGATTTTTCTTGGAAAAGCCAGTTAATTGGTTTTGTAGAGCTTGCCAGCCTTTGTATGAACAATCACTTGTACTTTTTGCTACTAAAAGAATTAGTTTTCTTTTGTCCTCTTTGTCGCTTGCTTCTTCTATTTTTTCTTTAGGCAATAAAATCCTATAGGAATCGGCATCTAGCGAGAGTCCAATGGGCCGTAAGTAGCTCTCCAAACGTTGAGAAGACCAGTTGTCTGTAAAATCAACATCTTTTGTTCTTGAGAAACCTCTCTCTGCCACTCTTATCGGAATATGGCTCATGGAAAGCATCAAATTCACTTGAGTTCCAGTAGCAAAATTTAGACATATTTGAAAATCTTGCTCTCTAATTGTTCCTAGAAGATTTGCCCAGTCGGCAAGCGAAGGATTTGAATTGAATTCAAATGGTATAACTTTTTCCACTGCGGGTAATAAATCCCAAATTGCTTTTTGAGATGGGTCGCAAGCTACTTGTATGGAGGCTTTAAGCTCAGAAGCAATAGTCCATAATGCAGGCAATCTTTGAAGTTGCTCTTGGATAGATCCAGAACTGAGAGTAAGAACGCGCATGAAACCCGCAATAATCAGCAGATTGTGATGAGTTTATGGAGGATGTTTGATTCTGTATTGAAAAGGAGGAGATCGTGCATCTTTTGATTGCAGCTGCAGGAACTGGACGTCGCATGGGGGCCAGTAAAAACAAGCTTTTATTAGGACTCGCTAATCGCCCTGTTTTGGCTTGGACGTTAGATGCAGCTTTGGCTGCCGAAGCAATCAAATGGATTGGAATTGTTGGTCAACCTATAGATAAGTCATCAATCATGAATTTAGCCGAAGACACCTCCAAGCCTATTAAGTGGATTAATGGCGGTAGTACTCGACAGGAATCTGTTCAGTTGGGTTTGTCATCTTTGCCTTCTGATGCAAAACATGTTCTTATTCATGATGGAGCTCGTTGCTTAGTAGAACCTGATCTTCTGAATCGTTGTGCAGAGATTGTCTCTACTGGTAATGCAGTGATTGCTGCGACTCCTGTTACAGATACTGTAAAGCGTGTTGATGATAAAGGTTTCATTACTAATACTCCTGAACGTTCAAAACTCTGGGCTGCTCAAACCCCTCAAGGCTTTTCTGTCGCCAAGCTATCTAGAGGACATGCTTTAGCTCTAGAGAATGGTTGGAGTGTGACCGATGATGCTTCCCTTTTTGAACGTCTTGGATGGCCTGTACAGATATTGGAATCTGTTCCTTCCAATATCAAGGTCACAACTCCATTCGATTTAATTATTGCCGAAGCAGTACTTGCTAGTAGGACAAAAGGCTGAGCTCTCCTCTTCCCCCATCTAGTTTTCCCAGTCGTCCTTGTGGTAGAGCAGCATTTCCACAACAATGACCTACTGGTAGGTTCCCTACTACAGGAATATTAAGATCTCTACTACGTTCTCGTAAAACTTGTTGAAGTTGGAATGTCTTTTTCGGTGGCTCATCAGAGGGAGCATTACATTCAATAAAACTCCCAAAACCGAGCCCTGCTAGTTCTTGAAGTATTCCTGCTAGTCGCCATTGTGTGAGCATTCGATCGATGCGATATGGAGCCTCTCCAATATCTTCTAGAATCAAAATAGCCCCTCTCAGCTTGGGCATATGTCTACTACCAAGTAGATGTGAGCCGACAGTGAGGTTGGCTATTACTAAGGGGCCAGTGGCTATTCCACCTTGCCATGCATCTCCATTCAGAGCAGGAACTGATTTTCCAAAAAGGATAGATCGCAGTCTCTCTTGACTCCATACTGGTTCTTTTGCAAGAGAAGTTAGTAATGGACCGTGAACCCCTCCGTCGAAACCGGCAGAAAGCCTTGAAAGAAGGATAGAGGTCACATCTGAGAAACCAAGTAACCATCCTGGTTTCCATGGTTGAGGGCGTTCCAGTAATCGAGCTGCTCCCCATCCTCCTCGAGCGAATGCTATTAGAGGTGCAGGATTTTCTGAATGAAGTTCGCTATATCGAACGGAATCATCTCCTGCAAGGTAGCCCCAGTTGCGTTTGCTAACATCTTGAGGTCGGCATACTAGTCCCCAACTTTCAAGAATTTTTAGCCCTTCTAATAGCGACTGTTCATCATCAAGAGCTGAACTTGCTGCAACTGTAAGAACCTCATCACCATTATTAAGTGGTTTTGCAGCGGTATGAGAATGAAGATGACTCATACTTAATTCATCCTTCCTAGAATTAACCCTAAGAGAAGTAATCCTCCAAGCCAGACTTGATTCTTAAAATGTCTACCAAATATTGAGATAGGAAATCCTGATCGATTAATAGTTCGGATTTCTTGTTGCATGCCCAGAGTCGCGATTACCCACAAAGGCCAAAAGACCCATGTTACTCCTGCTACGTAGGCACCTATAGCGAGAAAGAAACAGGTCAATGCATAGCTAATAGTAACTATTCTTTTGGTGTTGTTTCCAAGAGTCAACACACTACTTTTGAGGCCTATGGCTTTATCATCAATTGAATCGGCCATGGCATAAACCGTGTCAAATCCAAATGTCCATAGGACTGTGGCCCCCCAACAGGAAAGAATTGGGATTCCTCCAAATAGGGAAGATTCACTAGCGGCCCATGGAATTAATACTGCAAATCCCCAGCAAATGGCGAGTATGGCTTGAGGGTACGCAAACCATCTTTTCGCGGAGGGGTAAATAAGAATTATTGGCAAGGCGAGCAAAGCTATCCCTAGGCAGAGAGTGAAGCTAGAAGTTGGCAGGGCAATAACGATTAAGAAACTAAAAAGCAGCATTACAAACAAGAGCCCAAACGCAGTTGGAGCACTGATAGTGCCCCGTGCTAAAGGACGATCTTTAGTACGTGTAACCTGACGATCAAACTTTTGATCCCATAGATCATTCGCAATGCAACCCGCACCACTTGCAAACAACCCTCCCGTAATTATTAACGCAACAATTCTCCAGGAAGGTGGTGCGCTAGGAGTCAGCCAAAGTGACCAGCCTGCTGGGATCAATAAGATCAGTCTTCCACTGGGTTTGTTCCAGCGAAGTAACAAGAACCATTGATATAAATTTTTGGAGATCGTGCTGATTTCCACGGATACCTCTATTGCAGAAACCTTAGGAAGTACTTTTCAGGTTGTGGTAAACGATGGCAGAGTATTGATATCTCATGGCTCAATTAAGACATGCCCAGTCTCGAGCCATTCTCCTCTCCTCCGGCCGATACTCGCCAGGAATCGCTTATCTCTTCTAAGGGTGTAGAGCTTCGTAATGTCGCGGCAATCGATATAGGAACTAACTCCACGCATCTTCTCGTGGCCTCTGTAGATCCTGTTTTACATACATTCAGTATTGACCTTGCAGAAAAATCAACAACGAGACTTGGCGAAAGAGATTCTGATACTGGATCACTGACAGAAATGGCAATGCAGAGGGTTCTTGAGACTTTGCAACGCTTTAAGGACCTTGCTGAAAGCCATAAGGTTGAACAGTTGGTAATAGCCGCCACCAGTGCAGTGAGAGAAGCCCCTAATGGTCGCCATTTCTTAAACCAGATAAAAGAGCAATTGGGATTGGATGTTGATTTGATAAGTGGTTTTGAAGAAGCAAGATTGATTTATCTAGGAGTTTTGTCAGGAATGCCATTTGGGGAGAACCCCCACCTTCTTCTTGATATTGGAGGCGGTTCAACTGAGCTAATCCTTGCTGACCGAATAGATGCAAGGGCTTTGACTAGTACAAGAGTGGGAGCGGTGCGCTTGCAGAGAGATTTTATTAAGCAAGAGCCACTTTCGTCAGCAAGATTAGAGTTTCTAAGGACTTTTATTCAAGGATCTCTTGAACCAGCTGTAGACAAGGTCTGCCAACGGTTAAAGCCAAGTGAGAAACCATTGATGGTTGCTACAAGTGGCACGGCCATGGCTATTGGTGCACTGGCTGCTAGCGAAGAAGTTAATTCTCCTTTGAAATTGCACGGATATAGGTTATCGCGAAAGAAGTTGGACTTATTGATTGAAAAATTAGTGAAGTTGACTCCTGATCAAAGGCGCAAGTTGCCCTCGTTAAGTGATCGACGCGCAGAGATCATTGTTCCAGGGGCATTAATTCTTCAGACAGCCATGCACATGATGAAAATGGATGAGTTGTTGCTTAGTGAAAGAGCTCTTCGTGAAGGATTGATTTTCGATTGGATGCTCCGAAAAGGTTTATTGCAAGATCGTTTTAGCTTCCAAAGCAGTATTCGAGAACGTACTGTTATCCATCAAGCTCAGAGGTTTGCTGTAAACCGAAGTCGGGCCGAGAGGGTGGCAAGACATGCAATAAGCCTTTATGACAATACTCATGGGCTATTACACCATGACACCGGAGATGGTCGTGATTTGCTTTGGGCTGCAGCAATGCTGCATGCTTGTGGACAACACATCAATATGAGTTCTTATCACAAGCATTCTTGGTATTTAATTCGTCATGGAGAGTTGCTGGGTTATTCACATATCGAACATTTGATGGTTGCAGCGATTGCTAGATACCATCGTCGAAGTCTTCCAAAGAAGCGCCATGAGGTCTGGCAAGCTTTCTCTAAGAGGGATCAACGTAGAATCGTTTTCGAAATGGCAATACTTCTCCGTATAGCAGCCTCTATTGATAGAAGGCCTGAACCAATTGTTGATTTGATAGCAGTTGAAACCAAGGCTGCAGAAATTTTGTTCGAACTTCATGCTCAAACTGATCAAGACCTCAGTCTTGAAAAATGGAGCTTGATGAATTGTTCAAGCATTATTCAAGAGATTTATGGCTTGGAGATGAAGGTAAATACGCGTTAAGAGATTGTCCTCTTAGCCCTTTAAACTTCCTTCTTGATCTTTAGAATTATTTTTCTTCCGAATGATCTGTTGAGTAATAGTGTTAAAAGGAATATATCCTTAATCGTTAACCTTTCTTGTTTGAATTTTGAGTGAGAGCTTTGTCCCAACTTTTAACTTGTCTGGATTGTTAAGCTCGTTTATTTTTATTAGTGTTTTTAGTGGGATTTCATGGAACTTAGAGATCGTTGATAGTGTTTGTCCAGGGGCAACTATATGGTAACTCGAATCTAGTGCTTTTATTCTAGGTGCTAACACTTTTGAAGGCCTTGCTTGTCTTTGGAGTGACTCTTCAGAATCATTGCTTAGAAGCGTTATCGCAAAACCTGATGTCAAGACTCCAATTAAACCAGTAATTAGAAGCCAGGAAGGTATCTGGGTAAATGATTGGAAATTTGGATAATGTACCGTTTTTGTTTCAGGAATATTTGAAAGGCTGAGACTATCTGTTTGAAATTCATTCAGAAGAGCACTTAAATCTAAATGCAGTCTTTCAGAGACTCTCCTGATCATGGCTTTTATAAAGACTTTTTCTGGTAGCAAGTCTTCCTCTCCATTCTCAAGCGCAATCAGTTGTTCTTGACCAATGCGAAGACTTCCAGCTAAATCCTCAATAGACAAATCTTTCTCTTCCCTAGTTTTTCTTATCAAACAACCAATTTCTTGGAGTGGGTTCTCTGTGATAGGAGGCTTATCACTTTGAATGTTGAATTGATCTTGCATGTCTTCCACGTCAAGATGCATCAAAGGGATTCGTATTTATTTTAAGTGCCTTGTAAAGGGCCTTAGAAGATGTCTGGCTAGCGGTAAGAAAAATAAGTTCTTTTGGACGAATACTCGTCAAATTGAATTCTCTTAGATATTTCCTTTTAGATTGAATTAATAATTTGGGAGGTTAGGACTAATTGATTTTGATCGAAACGTTGTTAATATTTTTTGATTGCTAACTTTTTGCTTGTTTAACCTTAATCTTTTTTGAGGGAGCTTTAGCTGGATGGGCGAAATAGATGGCTGTGTGATGTTGAATAGAGCTTGGATCTGTTTTTAGTTTGTTTTAGAGCAGGGCTTATTATATAAAGGGTTGTTCTAATAAGCCCACGTTCAATAGAAGTAGCAGCCATTTGATTAAGTGGAACTATTTTTAACCATTGATCATCCCAGCTGACTCTATAACCTATGGCTACTGGCGTATCGGCTGGGTAATACTCCAATAGAGTCTTTTCGACTTTTTTTATATGACGTGCGCTTAGATATAGGCAAAGTGAAGCTTTTATCGAAGCAAGATTCTTTAAGCGCTCTGGCTCAGGCATTCCTGTCCTGCCACCTGCTCTGCTAAGTATGATGGTTTGAATTTGATTAGGGATAGTCAGTTCGGCTTTTAAAGTTGCAGCAGTTGCTTGATAGGCACTTAGTCCAGGTACTACTTCCACTTCTATCCCAGCTTCAGCCAGCCCACAAATTTGTTCTGAAAGAGCACCGTATAAGCAAGGGTCTCCATCATGCAGACGAACTACATTCTTTCCTTTTTTGTATCTATCGATTAGCAAAGTAAGAATCTCTTCGAGGGTTAAAGAGCTTGTACTTATGCGTTCACAATCTTTTGATGCTAATGCAGCAATTTGGGGCGGTATTAATGAGTCTGCCCAAACAAGAACCTCTGCTTTCTGAACATATTTGAATGCTCTTAATGTCATCAAGTCTAAGGCTCCTGGGCCTGCTCCAACAATTCGGATTGGAATCATGGAAACCTCTTAGGTTGAACTTTGGAAGTTTCAGGCATTCCTTTTTTGCGAAAGTACAACCTCCAAAGTCCAAAAATTCCTATTGAAAGTAATAGAAGGCTTACGAGTTGAGCCATTCTTATTCCTCCTTCACAAAAAGGTGGTACTCCACCTAAGCAGAGTGGATCTACTCTTAAGGCTTCTATCCAAAGTCGGCCAAGGCTATACATTATTAGATATATATAACTCAATGCTCCCGAAGGGAGTTTGATAAGCCCTTTTCGACCACGATTAAATAAGATGATGAGAAGAGTAAAAACAATAAGGTTCCAAATGGACTCATAGAGAAATGTAGGGTGGAAGTAGTTCTGAGCTGAGAAAATTGCAGGCCTATAAATATAAGGAATAAATAACTTCCATGGGAGATTAGTTGGAACTCCAAAAGCTTCATTATTGAAAAAGTTTCCCCAACGTCCTAGTGCTTGTCCAAGTGCTACTGAAGGCAGTAGGACATCTAAAACATCCCATACATATTGTTTTCTTAACCGACAGAATATTATGACTGCAATAGCCCCGGAAATCAATGCACCATGAATAGCTATTCCACCACCCCAAACCTCAAATGCACTTGGGATTGGAATATTTAGACCTAATATTCTTATCGAACTCCAGAAATTAACCCCGCTATAGTTACGCCATTCAAAAGCCACATAATAGACTCTTGCTCCAATAACAGAAGTGAGAACTAGTATTGGCATTAGATCACTTATTAGCCCACTCCTTACTCCTCTTTGACTTGCAAGTTGATTTGACAAGTTAAGGCCTATTAATACAGCTATCGCAATCAGTAATCCATACCAACGTATTGCGAATGGGCCGAGTTTAATTAACTCCGCGCCTGGTGACCTAAGTATTGCAATTACCGCTTCCATATGATCTGGAAGTTGATAAAAGAGTTACAAGACTCCTTTTACTGCTTGAACTTTTTCAACTTGCCTCTTTTTAAGTACAAGCATAATTTGTGCCAATGTAACTCCCATAAAGAAAACAAGTAGCCCTATAACTCTTGCAGGACTCTGCAAAACTACTTCAGTATCAATTTGGCCAAAGCCACCTGCATTTGGATCATTCGTTAGAGATTGTCCTGCTTCTACTTTGTCTTCAACATTTACAAGAAGTGTTGGTCCTACTGGGATGGTTTCAATAATTGACTCTCCATCTTCTGTTTCAATATTTACTATCCTTGAATTACTTTCACCATCAACAATGGATGTGATTATTCCTGCTTTGGAGGCTGTGAAAATCGCATTATTACTTTTCTCACCTGTAGGGTAAACCTGACCACGACCTCTATTCCCTCCTACATGTATTGAATATTTGCCAAATTGAATGTTGCTATCTTTAGCTGGGTCAGGAGAAAGTATTGGGAATACTATTTCTTTATTCTGATCTCCAGGTAACGGTCCAACAAGAATAATGTTTTCTTTATCTTCGCTATATTGAGTAAAGTAGACACCTTTTGTTTCCTCTTTTATTCTTTCTGTCCACCGATCTTGTGGCGCAAGTTTGAAGCCATCAGGAAGCATTACTACAGCTCCTACCTGAAGCGGAACTTCAGAGCCGTCTGCTCCTATTTCTTTGGTGCCATTCTTGTAAGGAATTTTGACTGCAGCAGTAAATACACTGTTAGCGCCTACAGCTTGAGGTACTTCTGCTTGGGTGGACATATTTGCTAAATGGCAATTTGCGCAAACAATTTTCCCTGTTGCTTCTCTAGGATTCTCATAGTTTTGTTGTGCCCAGAAGGGATAAGCCCAACTAGCAGAAGGTGTTATAAGCATTAAAATGCCTAGAATTATTGAACTGAGAAGAATGTTTATTAGGCGTCTCATGGGGAAAAGTTAATTAAATAGGTATAGGTGAATTTGGGAGGATGTAATCGTAATCACCCCCACCATGGCTTATCACCAGTACGGAAGTCTGTTTCTGTCCACTGACTGATTAATACGTTGTCATCATCAACAGAAACATGGGCAATAGCTAGAGAAAGAGGCGCTGGTCCCCTTACGACTTTCCCATTTACATCGTATTGGCTGCCATGACAAGGGCATATGAATTTATTTGCTCCTGAGTTCCACGGGACTACACAACCAAGGTGTGTGCAAATTGCATTGATGCCAAAGCTGCTAATTGCATCAGCCTTTTCAACTACCAAATATGTTGGGTCTCCTTTAAGACCTTGAACAAGGCTGCGGTCGCCCACTGGATGATTCGAAAGCCAACCAGAAGCTGATACTGGATTTCCAAGCTCATCTTTTGCGGTTGTACCACCACTACCGCCTGCTGCTCTGGCAGGAGTGAAGTATTGCCCCACTGGGTATAGGGCCCCAAGAGCAACTCCTGTGACCGTTCCAAATGTGAGCAAGTTCATGAACTGCCTGCGACCCATTGAGGGCACATCTGGAGAGGTCATTTCTGTCATGACAGATGCACTTCGGGGTCACATTGAATACCATTATGTACTGTGAAGGTGCATGCAGTGTTGTGGAAATTGGCTATTGAAATTGCTCAGTAAAAGCAACTAGTCCAACACCTATAAGAAATAGTGCGGTTATGGCTGAAGCTAACAACAACATTGTGACTGGGTCGGTGGAAGGTGTTAGCACAGCACCAGCAAGTGCGGCTGTCATTACCACCCAGCGCCAGGATGAAAGCATTTGCTTCCATTTCAATAAACCTAATGCCCCTAGCAGTAGTTGTAATACGGGTAGCTGAAAGGCTAAACCCGTTGCAAGCATTAAAAGTAGTACGAAGTCTAAGTAGCGTTCTATTGACCAAATTGGTTCAACTACATCTGCGCCATAACTAATTAGAAATCTCAAAGCTGCAGGGACTAATGCCCACCATGCAAAGACCAACCCTATTAAGAATAAGATGGCTGAACCTGCAACTGCTGGAGCTATTAAACGCCGTTCTTTTTGTGTTAGGCCTGGCAAGATAAAAGCCAATCCTTGATAAAAGATGTAGGGCAGTGCAATTGCTAGGCCTGCATATCCTGCAACTTTTATAGAGACGAATAAAAATTCTCCTGGAGCTAGTTGTAGGAATCGGATTGTGCCAGCAGGAGCCTCTAAAAGGCGAACGAGAGGCCTTACTAGAACAAGGCTTAGACCTGCTGACAAAACTACAGCGATAAGGCTTCTAAGTACTCTTTGACGCAACTCTTCAAGATGGTCCACCAATGGCATTTCCACATCATTAGATGCCAAACCGGCTTTTGGATTCTCATCTAATTGCATAGAACTTGTGGACGGAAGAATCGTCTTTTTGCGATTATTGGGACTTGTCAGGAAAGGAGGGGTTTTGCTCCTTCTAGGCTAAGAGTTTTTAGCTCTTTATATGTTGCATCCCTCTGGAGGGTTCACCCCAGCAAACAGTTCCTTTACGATGTCGAACAGCTCCAAGAGTTGCACCAGGAATTCTTTGCAAGTTATCTGTTGCAACCATTAGGACAGGGACTCGTTGATTACCTCTAGCACGACTGAAAAAAGCAGCCAAGTCTAAAGCCATTTGGATGTCTACATCTTCTGCTATCCCATTGGAAGCTTTCAATACCACATGACTACCAGGACATTCTTGGACATGAAACCAGATGTCTCCAGTACGGGATTTATGCAGACTTATCCATTCATTTTGACGATGATTACGTCCAATTTGTACTTCAAGTCCTCCAGGACTTTTGAGTACAAGTGGGTTCGGAACTTTATTCTTTATTAGAGCTTTATTCTTGCGTTGGTGATTGAGGCTACGCTGGGACGATGTTGTTTGTAATTCATCTAACTCGTCCCTTAAATCCATTAGATTCGTAATTTTTTCTTTAGTTCCTTCCCATTGATTGTTGCAAAGATCTTCAAAGAAAGTAGAACTTTCTTGAATGCGTTCAAGTCTTTGTTTGTGATAAGAAATACGTTCTTTTATTACTGGGAGAGAGCGTCTTAACTTCTTTGCCTTTTGGTAGAGTTTTTGGGACTTATTTATTGAATCACGATTAGGGGATGGTAAACAAAGCAATTCATCCGCTTCCTCCTGGAGCGCTTTATTGCTATGTGTTCTCTGAAGTAGATTTTGCTGCTTGAATAGAGAGCTCTGCTCATTTTCTCTTAACTTCGTAATCTTTCGGTTAAGCTCTTTAATAAGCTCATCAAGCTTTTTCTTATTTAGATAATTTCTATAGTACTTTCCTAAAGTAAGACTTATATTTTCCTGATTTTTAGATTCATTTAACTCTTCACTCCATACCATAAAAGAGGTAGGGCCTTTAAAAGAAAGATTTAGGCTTTCACTTTCTACTTGTAGTAGCCAACTACACCATCTTTTATAAAGAAACTTCCATTGCTCATCTGGAATTTCTGTTACAGGTAAATCAAGAAGCTTTTGAGCTATCTCTGCTTGGTTGTGAGCTAGTTGTAGAGCCAGTGAAGGACTAATCCCTTGATAGTTTTCTTGAAGAGCTTTTTTTAACTTGTATGGAATAAGGGATAATTTCCTTTTCCATTTTTCAAAAGACTCCTTTGAATGGGGAGCACTGTTTTGTAAAGATGGGGGATCGACATAAATATCTCCTGTTCCGATTGGTCTCACTCGTGATTGGTGAGTGCCAATTTGTCTCCCTAGTGTGATGACTTTGTTCTGTTCGTCTAATAATAAAATGTTGCTGTGTCTTCCCATTAGTTCAATAACAAGAACTCTTTTAATTGGGCTTCCTGGACGTGGCGCTAGGCCAAATTTCACTACACGTTCAAATCCGCTTTGTTTGATTTCGACTAATGCCATTTTGTTTAGCCCATGTTGAATTTGCTGGGCCAAAGTGCTTTCACTCCCTAGGCGAGAAGGTGATGAGATTTGGACTAGTCTCGGTGCCTCTGCATGCCAACTAAGCTCAAGCCATTTCAGACCTTGCAAGCTCCTTAGACCAATTTGAATTGTTCCAGTTTCAGGTTGTTGAGCTTTCTCAAAGCGACTAGGCAGAACTATTTCACGGAGATCTGTAACCACAGCCCTCAGGCTTGTTACATCCATTATTTGGAGTGGTGGGGAGTTCATTTCAATGCTTGATCTTGAGTTTAAGCAGCAATCTTTACTACCCTGCGATTTGATTCGATGCAAATGATGGTTGCCTTTAGCCTTGATTGCATGCTCATAGTGATCACTGGGCCTAGTGGGGTAGGAAAGGGAACATTAGTTAAGCAACTCCTTGAGAGGCATGATGAACTTTGGCTTTCTGTCTCTGCAACAACTCGCTCTCCAAGAGATGGAGAGATTGAGGGTGAACATTATTTCTTTTTAGAACGAAAGAAATTTAACGAGCTTATTCAAAATGCTGGATTTCTTGAATGGGCTCAATTTGCAGGGAATTGTTATGGAACTCCTAGAAAAGAAATTTTGGAGAAACTTGAAAATGGCAAATCTGTTCTTCTAGAAATTGAGCTTGAAGGTGCAAGGCAGGTTCGAAAGACATTTCCAAATGCATTTCAAATTTTTCTTGCACCTCCAAACTTTGAAGAACTTGAGAAACGTATTAGAGGAAGGGGAACTGATACTGAAGATGCTATTCAGCGTCGATTATTAAGAGCAAAAGAGGAACTAAAAGCAGTAAATGAATTTGATGCAGTAGTAGTTAATGATGATCTTGAAAAGGCACTTCTCAGATTAGAGAAAGAAATAGGGCTTAAAAATTGACAAAAAACATTAAGCAGAATAATCCCTTGTATTCCAAAGCAATAAGGAAGCCCCATTAATGGGGCTTCCTTATTGCTTTGATTGTTGTTTGAAAGACGCAGAGGGTTAATTAAAAACCGCCTGACATTGGATGGAAAAGGAGATCAGGGTGAAAACGATTGAATTCGATTAGATACCCGGCTGTGACGATTATCCAGCCTGCTCCAATTACTGGAACTGATCTAAAGATCTTGTGCTTGGCTTTGAAGGACATGGGTAATTAATTAGAAAGTGATTGGAATAAGGTTTTAAATATTTTCAGTTAGAAAGGCACGTTGCTGTAATCAGACTCTGGAGAAGTTGTGATGTTTTTGTTGCTTTCACGTAACTCACCTGAACGACCCTGGCTATTGGCATTGAATGGCCATTGAGCTCCTTTAATTAAGGCTTTTTGTAGTAGCTCAGAATCGATGAAGATTTCCTTGTCAACTGCATCTCCTGATTCACGGGCAAGTTTGAGATACTCCCTACCAGCCCAGCCAATAATTCCGCAAACCCCTACAAAAATGTGAGCTGGGATTAGGACATTACCTTCTTGACCTCTCATAAAAAGAGCTCCAAAAGGATCAATTGTTGGAGCAATAATTAGATGAGGTAGGCCATCGTCTCCACAGTTCACGCGACCATAGCGCTCAAATCGTGCTACTGCTTGGGGGGTAGAGGCTGAACTAGCGCGCTCTTGGAAGCGTGCGTTTTCAGAGCAAAGCGAAAGGCCAGTCTCAGTGAATGTGGTGTCAGCTCTATCTGCATTTAATGCAGCTCCAGTTGCAGCATTGGCTAACGGAGCAAAGCCGACAAGTAGAAAGGCCGATATAAGAATGGCGAAGAGGCGACGCATTAGTTTCGATTCCTTTTTAGAACTGCCCACAAAAGAGCAGGTTGTCACACACTTAAGTTAGATGAGATACATCCCTAAAACCAAAACAGTACTTGCGCTCGAAACAAGTTGTGACGAGTCTGCTGTCGCCGTGGTGCGCCTAGAGCAAGGTCGTTTGCGCTTATTGGCTAATTGCATAGCCTCTCAGGTGGAGGAACATGCCAAGTGGGGTGGAGTTGTTCCAGAGATAGCTTCTAGAAGGCATTTGGAGGCTCTTCCTTTTCTGCTTGAGGAAGCCTTGACTGAGTCAGGACAATCGATTGAAGAGATGGATGCTGTTGCGGCAACTGTTACTCCTGGCCTTGCTGGAGCTCTGTTGGTTGGCTCGGTTACTGGTCGGACTCTCGCTAATTTTCATGGATTGCCATTCTTAGGTATTCATCATTTGGAGGGGCATCTTGCCTCAATCTTGCTAACGGAAAGTCCTCCCAAGTCTCCTTATTTGGTCTTACTCGTAAGTGGAGGACATACAGAGTTGATAAGAGTTGCAGGTGATTGTCAGTTCCAACGACTTGGAAGGAGCCATGACGATGCTGCTGGAGAAGCTTTCGACAAGGTGGCACGTTTATTGGGCCTCTCTTACCCAGGTGGCCCTGCGATTGAGAAACTGGCCAAGTTTGGAAACCCTAAGGCCTTCTCTTTACCTAAAGGCAAGGTCTCGAACCCTAAAGGTGGTTATTACCCTTATGACTTTTCATTTAGTGGATTAAAAACAGCAATGCTGCGCCAAGTTCAATTACTTCAATCTGCTGGAGGTGAATTGCCTTTACCTGATTTGGCAGCAAGCTTTGAGAATATCGTGGCAGAGGTCTTGGTAGAAAGGAGTATTAGATGCACTTTGGATCAAAGCTTGAATTCTTTAGTCATAGTTGGTGGAGTAGCAGCAAACAAACGCTTAAGACAAATGATGTCTGATGCAGCATCCCTTAATGGTCTTGAACTGCATCTGGCGCCACAAGCTTTATGCACCGACAATGCTGCAATGATTGGCACGGCTGCTCTAATGCGCCTAGAATCAAAGGTAGGTTCTAGCTCATTTCAGTTAGGAGTTTCTCCTCGCTGGCCACTAGAACAAGCAGATTCGTTATATCTACCAAAAGCTCCTTTTTGAAAAAGAATTTAAAGAGCAACTCTCTTTGGCTTTGAAATTGGAATTATGGACTCACATCACAACCATCAAACCATTGAAGTAGATCGCCCGGTTAGCAGTGGGGAACTAAATTCGTGGAGAAGGGGATTTACACCTCAAGCTGAAATTTGGAATGGAAGGATGGCAATGTTTGGGCTTTTGATAGGTTTAAGTTGCTTGCTTTTGATGAATTCCTTCTTTTAGTGGCTAACTAGACTTGAGTATTTATTTAGATTGCTTATATGTAACCTTGACTCTTGCTAGGTTAAGTATA
The DNA here is from genome assembly GCA_003211755.1 of Prochlorococcus sp. AG-463-F15. Classification (GTDB taxonomy): domain Bacteria; phylum Cyanobacteriota; class Cyanobacteriia; order PCC-6307; family Cyanobiaceae; genus AG-363-K07. The sequence continues at coordinate 25,396 of QCRS01000013.1, forward strand.
CTTCTTAAAATCGAATTAGGCTATCCACTTTTAGAAGTATTCAAATAGGTCATTTATTCATTAATTGGCTCATCGTTAATTTGAGGCAAATGAAAGCTCCTATTGGAGTTGCAGCAGCAGCAACTTTTAGTCCCTGTGGTTTATATCGTTGGAGCTTAGAACGTAGGGTTAGCAAAGAAAAAAGAATCCTTATTTTTGTAGGTTTAAACCCTTCCAAGGCCTCATCATATATAGATGATCCTACCTTAAAAAGACTTTTGAACTTTACTTTTTCATGGGGTTATGGATCCTTAATAGTGGTTAATCTATTTGCTAGAATTAGTTCTTCTCCATCAATCATAAGAACTTGTTCTGATCCTGTTGGCCAGAGAAATGATCAAGAACTTTCTAACCGAATTTCTCAATGGTCAGAGAAACCTCATTGTGATTTATGGTTGGGCTGGGGAAATCAAGGCGTTTTGCACGATAGAAATGTTTATGTGATGAATTTATTGCGAATCAATGCAGCTAAGCGTGTTTCTGAATATCCCTTTGCTTTTGGTCCATTGGTAATAGGCTTAACACGTAAAGGTGAGCCTCGCCACCCTCTTTATGTTTCCAATAGAGAGGTTTTAAGGCCTTTGATATTTGTCTAGAGACTTTAGTTGGGGTATTTCTTGGCTTTTTAAGAATTTGAGAATTGCTTTTAAAACTGTCAAGGTAATTAATGAGGCCTAATTTAGATGTTTAGACTTTGTTCTTTTTATTTACTGAAGATAATTTAGACGACTAGCGGTTCAGATTTTCTGCAGTTATATAAAGGGATCAGTAAAGTTGGATTTGGGGGTTAGTCAAATTGTCGTCATGCGATTGGGGCAAAATCAACATCTTTAACCCCAATGTCATTTATTGGAGCGATGGTTCAATTTCAACTACCCATTCTCTATGACACCTGAGCGGTTAGGTCTGCTTTGGGGCGTCACTGTTTTTGCAGGGGCGGGGGCAAGGCTTTTGGCTGTCATCACTGGTTTCCCAGGTGTGGTACTCCTTTTGCTCTCTGGACTGCTTATAGGT